>JBEKSZ010000151.1:0-14135 GCA_049516615.1 Candidatus Acidiferrum sp.
ACAGTCGGGTTTCTCGAGCCAATCAGCCCTCCGGCCAGCTTCGCGCGGGGTAGCACGGCCAGCCGCTAGGCCGGGCTACCTTCCCTGCATCCGCGAAACAAACAGCTGCAAAAACTTTTCGGCCTGCACGTCAATACAAACTCTGGCGTTGGGTGCGACTTTGTCGAGACCTTCGATAACGTAACGGTCGCCTTCGGGAAAATGACGCAAGACATTGCGTTCGATTTCGTTGCGGCGGTTGGCCACGGTTTCGCCGCGGGTGAACTCTCCGCGGGTCTCCACGTCGACGTGCATGGCTGGGGCCGTGACCAGCGAGGCGTCAATGGCCACACCCACGGCGAGTGGATCGTACATAGGCGTACCGGTATCGCCGAATTTTTCCGACAACTCCACGAGAAATTTGGTGACGCCGTAAATAAAATCGTTAACCGGGCCGTGGGCTTGGCCCAATTGTTCGAGATGCCTGCGGCTGAAAAGCGTTTTGTCCCCGACGTCCAGGCCCACCATGGTGAGCGGCCATCCCGCTTGAAACACAATTTGTGCGGCTTCGGGATCGTTGTAAATGTTGGCTTCTGCGCTGGCATTAACGTTGCCCCCTTGGATCGAACCGCCCATCAAGATGACTTCCTTCACGAGCTGGACGATCGAGGGATCCTTTTCAACGGCCAGCGCGATGTTGGTCAACGGGCCAACGGGGACCAGGGTGATTTCGTGCGGCGAGGCGTGAATGAGTTCTATGATCAGATCGGGAGCGAAGCGTGTGTCGACCTTGCATTGGCTGGGCGGCAGTTCGATGTTGGCCAAGCCATTCTTGCCGTGCCAGAATTCCGCGGTGATCAACTTCTGAAAAAGCGGGTGCTGGGCGCCGCCGGCCACAGGAATGTCGCAGCGCTTTGCGAGCGAGACCATGCGCAACGCGTTTTCAAGGCCCTGCGCCGCGGTTACGTTCCCGGGCACCACGGTGATGGCGCGGACGTCCAGTTCCGGGGAGTTGAGCGCCAGCATGAGCGCCATGGCGTCGTCGGTTCCCGGATCGGTGTCCAGGATGATTTTTTTTGCGCCGCTCGCCGCCGCGCTATATGGCGTGAGCAGCGCCAGTGCGGCTAGGCAACAGAAGATACCCAGTTCGAATGGCTTCCTGTCCCGCGCCGTTCGGCAGCGCTTGGTCACCTGCGCGGAGAAACATCCAGACTCAGGGTTCATCATGGGCACTGAGATTCCAGTCTGTGGAGAGGGTTGAGAACACACGACTGCCACGGTTGATTTACAGAAGGGAGTTTAGAATATCGCAACCCTCTAAAGATAGAAAAGGCTCGCCGGAAAGCGTGCCCAATGGATTATCGGGCGCCCTGCGCCCGGCCAAATGGCGGGCCCGCCAGGCTAGGGGGAGACCGGCTTGGCGCCCTTACGCGTGGCAAGACCTGCCAGCCAGCTGAGCAGCGGCGACGCCAGCAACCCGGCGTAGAACCAGCGAATGTCGATGAAGATAGCGAAGGCGGTTACCCCGAAAGCGAAGGACATGAAGAAGGCTTCCGCGGCCAGACCGCTCAGCCAGTCGGGTTTGCTGCCGCCCGCGGGAATCCTGGCCCGGAACGACGGCCAAAGCCGAGGCACCGCTTGCCGGAAGGCGCGGTAGCTGGCACCTTGCTCCGCGTCGAGCGCGGCTTCTTCGCGACCAATGAGCCGGTAACAGAAAAACGGAACGGCGATGACCACCATCGCCCAGCCGATGACCGGCAGGAAAAAACTCATGGCCCAGGCCATCAGCACGTTTCCCAGATACAACGGGTTGCGCACGTGCCGGTAGGGGCCATCGGCGTGCAGGATTTCGCTGTGCACCGCGTGGTCATGTACCACGGCGCGAGTCAGATACGCCGAGCCCCACATGCGGAAAAACAGCGCCGCGAACATGATCAGTGCAGCAATGCCGAATACCACGTGAAGCGCGTAGATCTCTTCCATCGGTACGGCGGCCGCCAGGCGGTCCGCCAGCCTCGAACCGAGCGGCACGGCGTCGACGCTGTAAGACAGCGCGGGCAGACCAAAGATCAGGGCAAAAATCCATACCCGATTGCGAAATTCAAAATCGCTGGCCCGCATCATAAATTCAGGTTCTCCAGGTTTTGCGCGCTCCTTCAGCACACGAGAATTTCTTGCCCTGCGCAGCACAGCTAGTTTGCGAGAGCAATGACAGCGCCGCCGGCGACAATAAGTGCGCCGCCCAGCAGAACCTGCAACGAGGGCGGTTGTTTGAAGACCAGCCAGGAAAGCACCTGAGCGATGACGAAGAAAAACACCACGTACAATCCGAGCAGTTTACCGAAGTCCCATGGCGGACGGTTCACCGTCCAGCCGTAGGCGAAAAGCACGACGGCGCCCGCGAGAAAAAAAACGGCGCGCTGCCAGGGCGCGCTAGAACGCAGCCCGTGTCTGATCATGGCGTCGCCTCCCGCTTCAAATACCGCGGCACAGAAGAGCATCAGTACGGTAGCGGTGCGAGTCATGGCCAGGAGGCTCCCTGCTTTCCGGAAAACAGCACGCGGAGATAGTAGCTGATTTGCCCTGTCGCGCGCAGAGTGTGTGGTTGACCGGCCACCCGCGCTAGGAATTTGCGCATTTGTGCAGTAAGGTAAAGTTTCGTGGAATTTGCGGAGGATGGCTGATGGCTGATGAATCTTGTGCACCAACGCCTGCGCCGAGTACGCCGGCAAAACCCGGCGAGCGCATCGTGCATTGCGTAAAGTTTGGCAGGGATATGCCAGGGCTTGATCGCGTGCCCTGGAAGGGTGAAATCGGCAAGCGGGTGTTTGAAAATGTCTCCAAGGACGCTTGGAAACTGTGGATCGAGCATTCCAAGATGGTCATGAATGAATACCGCTTGAACCCTCTCGATCCCAATTCCATGAAAATCATGGAGGAGCAGATGGAACAGTTTTTCTTTGGCGCCGGGGCCAAGCTTCCGGAAGGATACGTCGCACCGAAAGCTAAAGGCTAAACCGTTGCGGAGGGATGATGCACGGCGAGCCGCGGCGTAATCTGAAAATGCAGTTTTTCGTGCGCCCGACGCAAGGCGCGTTCCACCACATCCGGCGTCTCTCCCGCCGCAAAAATAAAACCCAGGTAACTCGAACCCTCCGGCCACGCGGCGATGTAGTCGTGCACCCGGGCGGTGATCAGTAGCTTTGTCACTTTCGGCGTACCCTTGGCCTCTTGCTCGCCGGTCACTGCGGAGAAAATACCGCTTCGCGGAACGGGGATCATCATGACACCCGAGGCTTGCGTTTCGCGCTCGGCTTCAGCGCCCGGCAATTCGAGCGCGTGGCGGAGCAAGAGTTCTTCAAGCCCGATGCTTTCTGCGCCTTGCATGGTGAAACGCAGCGACTGCGCACAAAGCCCGCCAATCGGACGCGCTGCGACTTCCATGGGCCAGACCACTGGGGCGAGAGCGTCGCCATCTTCGCGAGCACCGGCAAGCTCGCTCAGGCGGAATTCCGCGTGCACCGGACCGTGCGAGAGACCCAGCGCGGCAGCCGAAGCGCCGAGGGAACTTTCGATGGCGGCAATTTGCTGGGGCGCAAGGCGCGTCGGCGTTACGTAGATCGTTTCTTCAAAGTACGGGCCTTCGAGCGGATCGGGCTTGTCGAAAATCGCCAGCACGCGCATCTCACCCGCGGTCATCAAGGCTTCGACCGCCACTTCCCTTCCCGGCACATAGCCTTCCACAAGGACTTCGTTCAGCCGCGGCTCGCGCGTCGCCTGAATTTCCGGAGTTTGCAGCAATTTGCGAATGCGCGCGGCCCCAGCGACAAACTCCTCGCGGCTGTTGGCGCGAATCACTCCCTGGCTGGCCGAAAGGGAGAGCGGCTTGAGCACGCACGGAAATGTGATGCCCAGCAGCGCGGGCTCGGGCGAAGGGTCGAGCGTGAGGGCGCGAAACCACGGCACCGGCAGGCCAGCGTCGCGCAAAACCTCGCGCGTGCGCAGCTTGCTCCGACAGGCTTCCGCCGCGGCCGGATGATGAAACGGAATACTGAGCGACCGCGCCACGAAAGCCGCCGCATGCGCCGGGCGGTCGCCGAGCGCCAGAATTCCGGCAATGTTCGCCGGTCGCACTTTTTCAACGACCGCTTGTGCGGCTTCGGCGGGCTTTTCAAAATGCACCGGAATGGCCCGGTCCGCCCACGGGTCATCGAGCTGGTGACAGCGGTCCGTAACGTAAATCAGCTGGACCTTCAATTTTTGCGCCGCCTCCGCAAAGCTGCGCGTTTGATACCCCAGCTTGCTGGCGAACAGCAGAACGCGTTTTGAAAATTCAGGCATGATTCGATATTTTCGACCGCCGGTCTCACACGAACTGGTCTGCGGACACAGCGGGAGGTTTCGGCGACGAAGGCCCAGTCGCGCTTGGCGCAGCGGGCAGAGCCGGGCTCGCTCCAATGGCGACGAATTGCGCGGGCGTCGGTTCGGCGCAGCAATACCACGGCTCGCTCAAAAATGGCACCGCCCGCGCGGCCTCTTGCGTCGCCAGAATTGGCGCGCTCGTGCCAGCTGCGTCGTGTGCCGCGCGCCAGATCTTTGCGAAAGCCGCTGTACGCGAAAGCTTTTGCGTCTCGGCGGTTGCGGCTATCTGCTGAATTTCGGCGCTGAGCAAGTCCATACGCGGGTCGCTATGCCTCCAGGGAAAAACCAGCGCCTGGGCGTCAAATGGCCCGACAAAACTGTGCACTTCTGGAAGTTCCAGTAAACGCGAACCCGCGGGAATGAGCAAACGGATACCCAGCTGTATCGGCGCGACGTTTTCGATTAACCCTTCCTCGTAAATCACGCGCAGCAAGTCCAGAAAATCTTCCATCTGGGTCCACGGTGAGAACGGCACAAAGGTCGGATGCAGCGTCATGCCCAGTTTCCGAAACATTTCGACCACCGCCAGAAAGTCTGCGCGCACGTGCCCCTTGTCGAGAATTTGCAGAAATGTATCGGCGAGGGACTCCACCGCGCTAATGACAAACAGGCAACCGCTATCACGCAGCGTGGCTAGGTGCCGAGAGTATTTCTTCAGATGCTCGATCTTGATGGTGACGTCAAAAGTGATGGCCGGAAACTCCTCGTGAAAGGCCTTTATGATTTCCAGCGCGTGCCCGATGCCGTTGAAGAAATCGGGATCGCCGAAGGAAATGTGTTGCGCCCCGGACGCGATTTGCCGGCGAAGGTCTTCAAGCACCACCTCGCGCTGCACGATACGAAAAACGCCTTTATACACCGGCACGATCGGGCAATGGCGGCACAGATGTTTGCAGCCGCGGCTGGCTTCGGTCGAGCCAACCAAACGAAACCCATCGCCGGGAATGAGCAGGTGTGCGTATTTCTCGATGGCGGGCAGTCCGGCGCGGTCGGGAACTTCAAACGACAATCGTTCAAGAGAAACCAGCGGTTGCGATTGGGCGCGCGGCGGAGTCATCTGCGACGCGGCCGGCTCCGCGGACGGGGCAGCCAATCGTTCAGCAAGATCAACCAGACGGCCTTCAAATTCCCCGCCTAGCAGCGTTTGAACGCCCAGCGACTGCAGCAGCTGAAGGTTCATCGGCGCGTACAAGCCGTAGCAGCACAGATGAGCTTGCGGATTCTCCCGCCGCAACTCCGGGACGAGTTGCGCGGCCAGCCGCGTGGCCGTGTGCATCGGCAAATAAATGGCGATCAATCCCGCCGAGGCCAGGGCTTCGCGATTGAGCGTCTGGCGCGTCAGGTCCAGGCAGGTAACCAGGTGTCCGCGCTTGCGCAGCCAGGCGGCCGGAGACACCAGCCCGAACGGCTGGCGGCCAAGTTCATAAGTCGAGATCAGGACAATATTCATGCGGTGTGCGCGCCGCCACGCAGCCAGCGCGCATCTGCTGGTAGCACACCAGTATAGCTGGCCGCCCGGTCATTGGAATTCGGTTATCATAGTGGCACGGATTGCTGAAAGGACGGCAAGGATGGCCATCTCCGCGGGGAATTCGTTTGGCACCAGCGACACGCTGCACGTCGGCGCGCAAAGTTTTGAAATTCGGCGCCTGGAGAATCTGGAAAAGAAGGGCGTCGGACATCTGAACCAGTTGCCTTTCTCGCTACGCATCCTGCTCGAAAACCTGTTGCGTTGCGAAGACGGCCGCTTCGTGCATCCCGCGGACATCGAAGCGCTGGCTTCCTGGAAACCGCACTGCGCGGAAAAAGAGATCGCTTTCATGCCCGCGCGCGTCCTGCTGCAGGATTTTACCGGCGTACCCGCGGTGGTGGATCTGGCGACCATGCGCGAAGCTTTTACCCGCATGGGCGGAAATCCGAGGCGCATCAATCCGCTCTTCCCGGCTGAATTGGTGATCGATCATTCCGTTCAGGTCGATCATTTCGGCGGCGTGAACGCTTTTGCTTTGAATGCCGAGCTGGAGTTTCAGCGCAACGTCGAACGCTATGCGTTCTTGCGCTGGGGACAGACCGCATTTCAGAATTTCAAAGTCGTGCCGCCGGACACCGGCATCTGTCACCAGGTAAACCTGGAATACCTGGCGCGGGTGGTTTGCGTCACGGCTTCGGGAAGCCGTCAGGAAGCGTATCCGGACTCCGTGGTGGGCACGGATTCGCACACCACCATGATCAACGCGCTCGGGGTGTTTGGCTGGGGCGTTGGCGGCATTGAAGCCGAAGCCGCCATGCTGGGCCAGCCCTCTTCGATGCTGATTCCCGAAGTAGTGGGTTTCCGTCTGCATGGCCGGCTACGCGAAGGGGCTACCGCGACAGATTTGGTCTTAACCGTCACCGAGATGCTGCGCAAAAAAGGCGTGGTCGGAAAATTCGTAGAGTTTTACGGCTCGGGGCTGTCCAGTTTGAGCGTTCCCGACCGCGCCACCATTGCCAACATGGCACCGGAATACGGCGCGACCATGGGTTTTTTTCCGGTCGACGCCGAGACCCTGGCCTATCTGGCCTTCACCGCGCGCAGCCAGGAGCATGTGGCGCTGGTTGAAGCATATTGCAAGGAGCAGTCGCTCTTTCGCACGGACGAAATCGCCGACCCGATTTTCAGCGACACCCTGGAACTCGACCTGGGCAGCGTGGAGCCTACGCTGGCGGGACCCAAGCGCCCCCAGGATCGCGTGGCGCTGCGCCAGGCCAAGGCTTCGTTCACAAAGGTGGTGGACGCTGCGACCGCAAAGCATGTGCAGCTGCAAAACAATGGGGATTCCTTCGATCTATCGAGCGGTGCGGTGGTCATTGCGGCCATCACCAGTTGTACGAATACCTCGAATCCTTCGCTGATGCTGGGCGCGGCGCTGCTGGCGAAAAAAGCCGTAGAGCGCGGCCTGCGCACCAAGCCGTGGGTAAAAACCAGTCTGGCGCCGGGCTCTAAGGTGGTGACGGATTATTTGAATGCCGCGGGACTCACGCAATATCTGGATACCCTGAAATTCCAGCTGGTCGGGTACGGCTGCACCACGTGCATCGGCAACAGCGGACCTCTGGCCGACAACATCAGCGCGGCGATCAAGGACAACAACATGGTGGCGGTCGCGGTGCTTAGCGGCAACCGCAATTTTGAAGGGCGCATACATCCCCTGGTACGCGCGAACTATCTGGCGTCGCCGCCGCTGGTGGTGGCCTATGCCCTGGCCGGGCGTATGGATATCGATCTGACCAGCGAGCCGCTCGGCAACGGCAGCGACGGCCGGCCCGTTTTTCTGAGCGACGTGTGGCCCACGCCGCAGGAGATTGCCAGTACCGTGCGGGAGGCGGTGACCAGTTCGCAATACCGCAAGCAATACGCGGAAGTCTACGAGGGCGACGCGCACTGGAAGTCCATGCCGGTGCCCGTCGGCGACGTTTACCAGTGGGATCCGAAATCGACGTACATCAAGATGCCGCCGTACTTTGAAAATATGCCCAAGCAGCCTGCGGACCTGGCGGATATCCACGGCGCGCGCGTGCTGGCCATTCTGGGCGACAGCGTGACCACCGATCACATTTCGCCCGCGGGTTCCATCGCCGTGGATTCTCCGGCGGGAAAATATCTGATTGCCAATGGCGTGAAGCCGCACGAATTTAATTCCTACGGCGCGCGGCGCGGCAATCATGAAGTGATGATGCGCGGCACGTTTGCGAACATCCGCCTGCGCAATCAACTGGCGCCCGGCACGGAAGGCAGCTGGACCCTGCATCTGCCGGGCGGCGAAAAAATGTTTATTTACGATGCTTCGCTCAAATATCGCGAAGATGGCGTGCCGCTGGTGGTGCTGGCCGGGAAAGAGTACGGCTCCGGTTCTTCGCGGGACTGGGCGGCCAAGGGCACACGGCTGCTCGGTGTGCGCGCGGTGATGGCGGAAAGTTACGAACGCATCCACCGCAGCAATTTGATCGGCATGGGCGTGCTGCCGCTGGAATTTATGGCCGGGCAGAATTGTGAAACGCTGGGATTGACCGGTCACGAAGTTTTTGACCTCGAAGGTGTGGCCTCGCTGGCGCCAAAAAAGACCGTCACGGTGAAGGCCAAAGCCGCGGATGGCTCGGTGAAAAGCTTCTCCGTCATTGCCCGCGCCGATACACCCGAAGAAGTTTCCTACTACAAACACGGCGGTATCCTGCAGTACGTTTTGCGCCAGATGCTGTAAGCCGCGCGATGTTTTTGCCTCCGCGTGGCAGGAGATTGTGCCGTGGGCTCGGCCCGCCGGAACCTGTGCACTTCCCAGGCTCCGAATTCGCTGCTTGATTCCCACAAACTCAGAGTATATTTCTCCTGAATTTTCCAGCTCAGGAAAGGAATCACGTGCGCAAGCGCGGTTTGTGGGTGTTTCTCTTACTCGTAGACTTCCCGGGTTATGCGCGGGCGCAGACGGCCCCCGCGACGCCGGGTACGACGACGGTGATTCGCGCCGGGAAGTTGATCGATGTGGACGCCGGCAAAGAGCTCGCCAATCAGGTGATCGTGGTGCGCGATGGAAAGATTATCTCCGTGGGCGGCCCGGGCGCGGCGATTCCGGCGGCCGCCACGGTGCTGGACCTTTCCGGCATGACGGTATTGCCGGGGCTGATCGATTGCCACACGCACCTGGTCGGTGACGCCAAGGACACCGACCCCCTCTCGGAGTTGCGCAAGACTTCGGCGGTGCGCGCGTTTGAATCCATTCCCAACGCCAAGGCGACCGTGCTTGCCGGATTTACTACCGTGCGTGACGTGGGCACTTATCGCGCGCTGGTGGACGTCGCTCTGCGCGACGCCATTGCGCGCGGCGACGTAATCGGTCCGCGCATGTTTGTCGCCGGCGCCTACATCACCATCACCGGAGGCGGCGGATCGCTCAATGGCGTGGCCCCCGACATCACCTTGCCCTGGGATTTGCGTTTCGGCGTGGCCGACGGCGTGGAGGAAGTGCGCCAGCGCGTGCGCGCTCTCGAAGCCAACGATGTGGACCTGATCAAGGTGATCGCCACAGGGGCATTCCTGTCGCACGGCAGCGTCCCGAGCAGCGACGATTTTACCTACGAGGAGATTCGCGCGGCGGTAGAAGAGGCCAACAAGAAAGGTTTGCGCGTGGCCGCCCACGCCCACGGCGCGAACGGCATCAAGAACGCGGTGCGGGCGGGCGTGACCTCCATCGAGCACGGTACCTTCATCGACGAGGAAGGCTTGCGCATGATGAAAGACCACGGCACCTATCTGGTGGCGGATATCTACGATGACGAGTGCATTTCCTCCGGAATGAACAACATGCCCGCGGACTTTCAGGCCAAAGAAGGCGCAGAGCAGCAACGACAAAATTTCAGGAAAGCGGTGTTGCTGGGCCTAAAGATGGCCTTCGGGACGGACGCTTCGGTTTGTCCGCACGGTACCAACGCCAAACAATTTGCTTATCAAGTGAAATATGGGCAGACCCCCATGCAGGCGATCCAGTCGGCGACCATTAGTGCCGCGACCCTCATTGGCAAGGCGCAGGAATTTGGCTCCATCGCACCGGGGAAGTACGCCGACATTATTGCGGTGAATGGTGATCCGCTGGCGGATGTGCGCGTACTCGAGCACGTGGCCTTCGTGATGAAGGAAGGCAAGGTGTACAAGCAGTAGCTGGTCGGGCCAGCAGCGAAGCGCCGCGCCATCCTCGGGGGCCTTGCGGGCTTTAGGTACGGCCGTGGCGTTTTTGCGCGAGGACCAGGCCGCGCGGCGTGGGCAGCAGCAGGACCGAGAGCAAGCCTTCCTGTTCCATTCTGAGCGCAGCGTCGCGAACGGTTTTGCCCGTGGAGCTGGCGTCGTGCATCACCACGATGCCATTGGGGCTGATTTGCGGGAGGAAACGGCGGACTTCCTGTTCGCGGATACTGGTTTCGCTGTCGCTGAAGAAAAGATCGATCGGGCCATCGAGGTTCATCTCCAGGCTAGACTCGTTGCGCGCTTCGATCCATTGCTCGAGACCCGAGGACGCAAAGCGTCTTACGGCCGCGGCATAAACCTCGGCGTCGTATTCGCAGGTGATGATTTTGCCCGTGCCATTGGCTTTTAAACCTTCCGCGATGCGCAGGGTGCTCAGTCCGGAAAAGGTACCGGTTTCAACCACCAGTTCGGGCTTGAGCGTGGTTACTAAAGCTTTCAGAAAATCCAGCACTTCTACTTCCGCGCTCATGGAGTCGTACATGTGCCACCGCTCAGGGTGCGGGCATTCGGGACTGGGCTTGTGATATTCCGGCTGCAGAACGTCGCCGCGCGCACTTATGTGCCCGACGATGCGATGTTCTTGTTTAAGCGCATAGTAGCGGCTTTTAATACGCCAAAGAAGCACCGCGCCAATAAGTATGGAAACGATGCTCGCAGCTTGGGCGTTAGATAACCCCAAAAACGAACGCGGATTGATGCGCAGAAATTCCACCAGGAATCGCGCGAGTCCGGTGAAAATCAAATAGTTGCAGAATATTTCGCCTTTGGCTTTGGGGCCGCGCACGGCTTTGCCGCCCATGCGCCAGAGAAAAGCGGCAATCGCCATCCAAACCAGGAATTCGTAGATTGGCGTGGGATGCACGCGACAGGTTGCTGGCCAGCCCCATTGCAGGCAGGTATCCGTGGTGGGCACGACGCCATTCGGAAAGCTCATGCCCCAGGGAAGCAGGGTGGGCCGGCCATAATCGCCATCGCCCGACAGCAGACAGCCCAAGCGCCCGATGGCGTAGCCGACCGCCGCGGCCGGCGAGCAAATGTCAAAAAATTCCAGCAGCGGAACCTGGTAATGCCGCGCGAGAAAAACCAGCGCGAGAAATCCACCGAGAAATCCGCCGAACCAGGCAAAGCCGTAACGGGTAAAGAGCATGGGGCGCGGGTCGGCGAAGAACTCGCGCGGCGTTTCGAGCACATGGTAGAGCCGCGCGCCGAGCAGTCCGGCGATTCCGGCTAAGGTGACAATCAAAAAGCCTTCGTCCTGGTGGGGGCGTTCCGCCGGGACTCTGGGAGATTTTTTTGTGGTGCCTGCGGGGGCGAAATTTCCGCGGCGATTGATGTCCGCCTGCAGGATGTAGCCCGCCACGAGCAGCGCCGTGGCGACCATCAAGCCGAACGTTGGAATGGTTAGCCAACCGATGTGCAGAAAAGGAATCATGAAAAATGTTAGTCAAAGAAGTATACACGACGCAGCATTCGGGGCTGGGCGGCGAGGCCGGCGGGCTCGCTGAGCACGAGAAGCGTTTATGCGGCAGCGGTTAGCTTGCCACCAAGGAAAATGGGGCAGCCGCAAGGCCATGCCCGGCAAGGGCCCCCGGGACTTGAGACGAAAAAAAAGCGCTCGCCCGTGCGTGGAGCGCTTTGCCTGGCAGGGGCCACCAGGTGGTGGTCAAAAGATATTTTTCGCATCTCGAGCGAGTCGCCCGGGGCGCCCGGCGAATGCGCGCAAGCGATTTAGAATCAAGAGCTTTCCCGACAGCCCGATCCGCGACGGCAGCGCGCCCGGCGCGACGCCAGGCGACCCACGCCGGAGGTTCGGGCCGAGTATTCATTTTTTGTTCACATAGCAATAACACAGCTCGCGTATCTCCTTACCGCGGGTGTGCCCTCACGTACTGCTCGGACGCCGTACTTGGCGAGTCCCGCCGGGAATTGCGAGGCACACCATGAAGTTACCCAGATACAAAGGAGAGCTATGATCCAGAAACCTTTACGCTGTCTCGCGTCCGCGTTGACGGCAATGGCATTAACGGCGGCGTTGCCGACGGTGTCCTTCGCACAGCAGACGCCCGAGGCAGATACGACCACGCCAATCAAACACGTCGTGGTGATCTTCGATGAAAATATCTCCTTCGATCATTATTTCGGCACCTACCCCCACGCCACTAACCCTGCTGGCGTACCGCAATTTCACGCCAAAGACGACACACCGCGCGTCAATAACCTGCTTTCCGGCGGGTTGCTTGACGAGAACCCCAATTCCACGCAGCCTTTTTTGTTGAGCCGTTCAGAAGCCGTAACCTGCGACCAAGATCACAGTTACGAGCCCGAGCAAGCCGCCTTCGACAAAGGCTTGATGGACCAGTTCCCGCAGCAAACCGGCTCCGGGGATGCGGTAGTTGACGGCGTCCCGGTACCGCCAGGTGGCTCTGGCTATTGCTTCGACGCTGGTAAAGGGCCGGGCATTGTGATGGCCTACTTTGACGGCAATACGGTCACCGCACTGTGGAATTATGCGCAGCACTACGCCATGAGCGACAATTCCTTTGGCACCAACTTTGGTCCCTCAAGCGTGGGGGCCATCAACGTCATCAGTGGCAACACTTGCTGTGCCACGATGCTGCCTTTTGCTGCCAACGGCACGACACCGGGGAATCCCGCCGGCTCCATCGCAGGCGGGGTCAACAATCCAGCGACGACTTACGGCGCGCTGATCGGCGATCCCCGCCCCGGCTACGACAACTGTTTACTCACCCCGGTGCTGGGCGTGGCCAAGTCGACTCTTATAACCATGTCGGGCTTAAACATCGGCGACTTGCTGAACCAGAAGAACGTTACCTGGGGATGGTTTGCGGGCGGTTTTGCTCCGACCGGGAAGAATGCGGACGGCTCGCTTGCCTGTGGCGCAGTCAGCGTCGGCTTGGCATCGCCCGGCGGCTACAACGACTACATTCCACACCATGAGCCCTTTCAATACTATAAGTCCACCGCCAACCCGAACCATTTGCCGCCGAGCAACCTGGCCAAGATTGGTAAGACCGATCAGGCGAACCACCAGTACGATCTCAGTCTGTTCTTCACCGCGCTCAATGAAGGGCGCCTGCCGGCCGTTTCGTACCTGAAGGCCAAAGGCGCGTTTGATGGCCATCCGGGATATTCCGATCCGATCGATGAACAGACGTGGATCGTGAACACCATCAATGCCATCCAGCAGAGTCCCTATTGGAAAGACACTGCCATCATCATCGCCTACGACGACTCCGACGGCTGGTACGACCACGCCATGGACACGGTCGTCAGCCAGTCCGACAGCGCCGGTGACGACGCCCTGACGGGTGTGGGAACTTGCGGCGCGACTCCCACAGGTGGCACGCCCGGCCGCTGCGGTTACGGGCCGCGATTGCCGCTAATCGTGATCTCGCCGTACGCGAAGCACAATTACGTCGATCACCGGCTGACGGACCAATCCTCGATTGTGCGGTTTATCGAAGACAACTGGGATCTGGGCCGCATCGGCAATGGTTCGCTCGACGTCAAAGCCGGAACTCTCAACGGCTTCTTCGACTTTGACGACAAATCGAAGAACCATGAGCTGGTCCTGAATCCTTCGACGGGTGAACCGATTCACCCGGACATCGACTAACCGGATCGTCCAACAAGGTTCCCCTCTGCCAAAGGCTCGCTCCCCGTTCTGGGAGTGAGCCTTTGGTCTTTTTTTACCTTGTGCACTAAACTGCCTGCAGCGCCATGAAACTTCACAAATTCACCAAGGAAGCAGCGCGCATCGCGGAACCCTACCGGGTCAGCGAGGGCAAGAAATTCCGCTTGAAGGACTGGGCGCCTGGGGACGTCGGGTACATCGATTCGAAGGACGAAGCGCAAAAAGTGCTGGAGCACGGAACGCGACTGCTGAACGTCCTGCAAGAGAAACTTTGGGCCCAGGATAAATGGGCGTTGATGATCATCC
>JBEKSZ010000152.1:0-24682 GCA_049516615.1 Candidatus Acidiferrum sp.
GCGCTGCGCAAGCTGCGGCACCCGTCGCGCTCGCGCAAGCTGCGGGCCTTCCTTGAGGGCCCATCGCGGGATTACCTCTAGAAGCATCCGCACCACTGCTCCCGTCAAACGCCTCCGAGGAAAATCGGAGGCGTTTTTTATTTTCCGCGCAAGGCTAGGCGCGGGCCAGGTCTTTTTCAAGGGATTTGGCTTTGCGGAACCACGGGCGCTCAAGGCGCTGCATGTAGCGGGGCAGGGTGCGCTTTTTGGCCAGGAGTTTTTGCGTCCACTCTCTCGCTTCGCCGGGGCGGTTCAGGAGTTTCAGGTAATTGGCGTAGTTGTAGAGGGTTTCAGGCGTGGTCGAGAATTGCGTGACATTGCCAAACAGGGGCTGGGCGAGATCGAGCCGGCCGGAGCGGGCGTAGGCGTCGGCCAGCAGGCCCGCAGCGCGATAGTAGTCGAATTTCGGATCCTTGGCGACGACGTGCTCGAGATCCGGAATGGCCGCGGCATAGTCGCGGAGGCCGAGCGAGGATTGCCCGCGGTGGTAATACGCGTAGGGTGAGTCGTTGCGGGCGGCGATGGCGTGGTTGAAGGCCTCGCGCGCCTGCGCGTAGCGTTTTTGTTCAAGAAGCAGTTCGCCCAGTTCCTCGTAGTTGCCCGGCGAAGGATTGTCGAGGATCTGGGTTTCGAGAATCTTGATGCGGTTGCGCCGGCCAAAACCCTGCCAGAAGCCCGGGAGCAGTCCGAGATCGGGAATGCCTTCGACCACCAGATACGCGGCGGCGCCGAAGGGTCCGGCAAAGAGGATGACGTAAAACCAATAATTCTCCGGACGGCGGCGGAAGAAATGGATCATCGCGGCCGCCTGCAAGACAAGGCCCCAGGGATAAAACAGATGGCTGAGTCCGAACATAGGTGGCGGTCCAGTAACTACGATGTCCTGTTTACCATGGATGGTCAAACAAAACCTTAGCAATGATCGGGCAGGAGTTACCCGCTGCCGGCGCGCCGGGCGCACAGCCGCCGTTGCCGTCGCGAGCCCGGCGGGTGTAGGCTTGCGCGCTGCGGTGGAACGGGGAATTTCGGATTCCTCGAGCAGGGCCGGGAGGGCGGGCAATGGCAGAAGAAACGGGCTTGAAGCACGGGGCGGTGGACGGCGAACGGCGAAGATTTCTGCAACAGGCGGCGGCAGCGGCAATGAGCGCGGCGATGGCCGGCGTGGTGCCGGCAATGGCCGCGGGCCGGAGCGCGCGGCGCGCGGGAGATCCGGGAGGATTGCCGGCCAGCGACATGGAGGCCATCAGCGAGGAGATTGCCAAGCGCCACGATGAAGCGCTGAAGCGCTTAGAGGATTGGATCCGCCTGCCTTCGATTGCGGCCGAGAATCGCAACATGAACGAAGGCTGCGAACTCATGATGAACATGCTGCGCGAGGCGGGATTCAGCGGCGTGAGGAAGATGCCGACCGACGGCCAGCCGGGAGTTTTCGCAACCCTCGATGCCGGGGCGCCGAGGACCCTCGGAATCTATTACATGTACGACGTGAAGCAGTTCGATCCGTCTGAATGGTCCTCGCCGCCGCTCAGTGCCGCGCTGGTCGACAAGCCGGGTCTCGGCAAAGCGGTGGTGGGGCGCGGGGCGGTGAACCAGAAAGGGCCGGAAGCGGCGTTTCTCGCGGCGCTGCATGCCATTCGCGGAGCGGGCCGGAAATTGCCCGTGAATTTTGTGTTTGTGGCCGAGGGCGAAGAGGAGATCGGCTCGCCGCATTTCCCGCAGGTGGTGCACCAGCCGGAAGTTCTCGCGGCGCTGAAGACCTGCCAAGGGGTGTTCATGCCTTACGCCTCGCAGGGCCTGAACGGCGACGTGTCCCTCTATCTCGGGGCGAAGGGCGTGGTCGAACTGGAGCTGATCTCAAGCGGCGAGAAATGGGGGCGCGGGCCGAAGCACGACGTGCACTCGAGTACCAAGGCGGAACTGGACAGCCCGGCGTGGCATCTGGTCGAGGCCCTGGCGACCCTGGTTTCGCCCGACGGGAATGATCCGGCGATTCCCGGCTACACCGCTAAAGTGCGGCCCGTCTCGGAGGTGGAAAAGAAAATGATCGCCGAAGCGGCGCGGCGCTTGACCGAGAGCGACGCCAAGAAACAGCTGGGCGTCGAGCACTGGGTGCACGACGTCGGCTGGGAGGAGGCCCTGACGCTGCTCACCTCGCGGCCCACGATCAATATTGAAGGCTTGGTGGGCGGTTACACCGGGCCGGGCGGCAAAACAATTCTGCCCGGAAAAGCGGTGGCCAAGATGGACTTGCGGCTGGTGCCGGACATGACCGCGCTCGAAGCGCTGGGCGCGCTCGAGGCCCATCTCGCGGACAAGGGTTTTGCCGACATCGAGGTGCACATGAGCGGGGGGTACGACCCGACGAGCACGCCCGCGGATGCCAAAGTCATTACCGCGGCCGCGGCGGTGTACCGCAAGAACGGTATCGACCCGGTGATGCTGCCACGCCTGGCGGGCTCCTGGCCCGGTTATGTGTTTACCGGGGATCCGCTGCGCATCCCCGCGGGACATTTCGGACTTGGACATGGCAACGGCGCGCACGCGCCGAACGAGTATTATCTGATCGAATCGACGAATCCGGCGGTGCGCGGAATGGACGGAGCGGTGAAGTCCTATGTGGAGTTTTTGTACGCCATGGCTTGAGCGATTCTAGACGGCGGGAGAAACTTGCACCCCGGAGGAGCGATCATGAAGAGAAACGGCTTTTCGCGGCGCGAATTCTTATCTCTGGCGGCGGGAATTCCGGCGGCCATTGCCTCCCGGCCTCGGCTGGCCGACTTTCTTCCCCCCGGCGATGCCGCGGGAAAAGTCCCGGTAGGGCTCGAACTTTATTCGGTGCGCGAAGAACTGCAACGCGATCCCCGGGCCACGGTGCGCGCGGTAGCCAAAATGGGTTACCAGTGCGTGGAGTTCTATGCTCCTTATTTCACTTGGAGCGAGGAGCAGACGAGCGATATGCGCAAGCTGCTCGACGATCTGGGTATCAGGTGCTACTCGACGCACAATGACGCCGCCTACTTCAGCCGCGAAAAACTTTCCCGGGCGCGGGATCTGAACCTGACGCTCGGCTCTAAATATATGGTGCTGGCCAGTTCCGAGGCAAAAAGCACGCTCGATGAATGGCGGAAGTTCGGCGATACGCTGAACTCCCTGGCCGAGCAATTGGCTCCGTCCGGACTGCGTCCGGGTTACCACAATCATGAGCCGGAGTTCACGCCGATTGCCGGGAAGCTGCCCATCGAAATTCTGGCCGAGAGCACCAAGCCGTCGGTGATGTTGCAGCTCGATGTGGGCACGTGCATCGCGGCGGGCGGCGATCCGGTGGCCTGGATCCGCGCGCATCCCGGGCGCGTGCGCTCCATTCACTGCAAGGATTGGGCGCCCGGCGCGGAGCGAGGCTACAAGGTGCTTTTCGGCGAAGGCGTCGCGGACTGGAAGGGCATCTTCCGGGCAGCGGAACAGGGCGGGGGCGTCGAGTATTACCTCCTCGAGCAGGAAGGCAGCCGCTTTTCCGAATTCGCGACCGCGAGCAAGTGCCTTGACGCCTTTCGCGGCACGCACGGCGCCTAGAGGCAAATCGTTCTTCTACAAGACGTTGAAGTAACCGTTGCGGGTGGTGAGCTGCAGCTGAAGACCGAAGAGTTCGGACAGACGTTCCGCCGTGAGAATGCTGTTCTTCGGTCCGTCGGCGACGATGCGCCCGTTTTTTAAAAGGATGATGCGCTCGATTTCCGGGATGATTTCGGAAACATGGTGGGTGACGAGGAGAATGCCGAGGCCGGATTGCGCGAGGCGGCGCATGGTGTCGCGCAACTCAAACTGCGCGGCGATGTCCAAGGCGTTGCTCGGTTCATCGAGGAGCAACGTTTGCGGCTCGTGGACCAGGGCGCGGGCAATCAAGGCACGTTTGGCTTCCCCGGAGGACATTTGCGATAAGGGCCGGCGGGCCAGATGTGCGATGCCCACGCGGGCGAGGGCGACCTCCGCGCGGGCGACCAGCTCGGGGGAGGGGTGGTGATGCGGGAAGATGCGCGTGCTGCTGAAAAACCCGGAAAGGACGACGTCCCTGCCGGTTGATTCGTTGGTAGAGGAAGCCAGAAGGTCGGGCGAGACAATGCCGAGAAGGTTCCTGAGCTCGAAAATGTCCCAACGCTGGCGGCCGAGGATTTCCAGGTGCGAGCCGGGTGTAGAGACCGGATAGCACTCGCGGGTTATCGTTTTGATCAGAGTGGACTTGCCGCAGCCATTGGGGCCGAGGATGCAGACGTGTTCACGAGCGTCGATGCACAGGCTGATGGCGTCCAGGGCGGCGGAAGCCCCGGCGGGAGACCCGTACTCGCCACGAACGACGGTCACCCGGCGGAAATCGAAGAGTCGAGCCATGGCCGCGAGTGTAACTTGAGATTGCGCGCGCGGGAAATGCGGGGGAAAGGCGCTTAACGGGGCAGAAAAATAAAGGAGGCGAAAATCGTGAGATCTTCGCCTCCCGGGGTGGTGGGTGGTACAGAAGACAACTTGAGCGAATCAGCGGACCCGGTTTGCGGGGTCAGCGGCGTCACTAGCGCACTGCGTAATGTGATGCGTCAGGAGCCAAAACACCCAAGGAGCCTTCGTTTGGTGGATTTTTAACACCCGGGAGCGCGGGTGTCAACGGCAAAAAAAGCGTGTCCCGAGGAATCCGCTACCGGGCCGACGGAGCTAGAAGCTCACGCCGCGGTTGAAACGATCTTGTGATCGAGGACTTCGCGTACCAGCCGCGCCAGGGCCGTCGGGCTGTAAGGCTTCTGAAGAAAGTGTTCCGCGCCGTTCACGCCGGCTACGCTGTGGTTTTCCTGGGAATAGCCGCTGGTGAAGAGAATGGGGAGATGGGAGAAGCGCTTGGCGAGGTTGGCCGCGGTGGCCGGCCCACCCATCTTGGGCATGATGACGTCGAGGATGGCCATGTCGGGGGTCTCGTTCTGGCATAGCTCCAGGGCCTGTTCGCCGTCGGCGGCGGAGAGAACCCGGTATCCGAGCGACAGTAAGGTATGGCGCGCCATCTCCCGGATGGAGTCATGGTCCTCGGCAAGAAGAATCGTTTCCGAACCATGCGTGGCGCTCAGCGGCGACGCGACATGCGAAGCCTCTTGCGGCAGGGCCGCGGCAGAGCTCTCCATGAGTGGAAAATAGGCGCGAAAGAGACTGCCCTGCCCGGGCTCGCTATAAACGTGAATGAAGCCGCCGTGCTGTTTGAGGATGCCGTAAACCGTAGCCATGGCCATGCCGCGGCCCGCGCCCTTCGTGCTTTCGCCAAAGAAAGGCTCAAAAATCTGCTCGCGGGTTTCTGAGTCCATGCCGATGCCGGTGTCCGCCACGGAAAGCACCGCGTAGGATCCCGGCGCGACGTAGGGATAGAACCGGCAGAAGGTGTCGTCGAGTTCCGCGATTTCCGTCTCAATGCGCAGCAGGCCGCCGCTCGGCATCATATCGCGGGCGTGCAGGCAAAGATTCATGAGCACGTGTTCCAGCTGCGAGGGATCTGCTTTGATGGGCCCCACGGGGCTGGTCAGGAGTTTGAGCTCGATGTTCTTGGGCAGGACCTTGTCGAGAAATGCCGTGATTCCCGTGGCCACGGCATTTAAGTCCACCGCGCGGGGCTGCAAGACCTGGCGGCGCGCGTAAGCCAGGAGTTCCCGAGTCAGGGTGGCGGCGCGGTCGGCCTGTTCGCGGATGCGCGTGAAGCGCTCTACAACCTGGGGATTTTCCCCATGCTGATCGATGCCCAGTTCGGCCCAGCCAAGGATGGCGCCAATCACATTGTTGAAATCGTGAGCGATGCCGCCCGCCAACTGTCCGATGGCTTCAAACTTCTGGGACTGGCGCAGTTGACGCTCCATGGCGCGCAGCTCGGTGACGTCTTCGACGATGATTTCGACCGATCCAGGACTGTCGGGGGGCGCCAGGGAGCGCAGATGCAAGCGCACGGCGAGGAGGCCGCCATCGGGACGGCGCCATTCGGCTTCGGCCCCGTGCAACTGGCCAAATTCCCGGCAGGAGTTCATCAGCTGGACGAACTGCTCGGGGAAGCGAAAGATCTCCTGGATTCCGGCCAGCTTGCGATCCCTCGGCTGCAGGTTCAGGATGCGCAGCAAGGCGGGATTGCTGTCCATAAAGGTGCCGTCGGCGTTGGCGCGACAGATGCCATAAATGGAGTGCTGCACCAGATCGCGGTTGCGCAGCTCGGAACTGTGTAACGCTTCCTGCGCGGCGTTATGCTCCCGGCGCAGGGCCTTGTCCGCGACCGCGCGTTCTAGAGCGACGGGCAAGCGTGATAAGTGCTCTTTGAGGATGTAATCGTCAACCCCGCGCTTGATGCAATCGACTGCGGCTTCATCGCCAAGATTGCCGGTGACCAGCAGGAACGGAACCTCCGGGTCGACCAGGCGCACGTGCACCAGGGCGTCCATGCCGGTCCACCCCGCAAAGGCATAATCGGAGATGACCGCGTCAAAAGAACCGGAGGCAAAGGCCTGCTCAAATTGTCGCTTGTTCTCGACGTGCTTGTGCACGTAGAGCAGACCCGCGTGCGCCAGCTCAAGAATCACGAGCGCCAGGTCCTCGGGCGAATCTTCGATAATCAACAGGCGCAGCGGAGTATTGCGGCGCCGCCCGGAAGTTTTCGCGAAACCTTCTTCGCTCATGCGGGGACCCGGACAGAGTCTGAGCTGGCCCGCAGCCCGACTTCGACGGCGTCGAGAAATTCAGAAAAAGTAGCGCGGTCGTCGCACGTCCACGTTCCGCTGTGCACCGCGTAAGACAGGGACTGCGAAGTTTCGCGCTGCTCGGGAAGCAGGGCCAGGCACCGTTCAAGCCTCTGCCGGACGATGGCCGCTCCCGCTTCGGTCGAGTCCACCGCCAAAATCGCGAACTGGGCGTCTCCGATACGCGCCAGAACATCGCTGCGCCGGGAGCAGCTGGCCAGTGCGCCGGTCAGGTCCTCCAGCGCGCTGTCCACCCCGCTCGGGCCTTCCCGCTCGCGGAGGGCCGCCAGATTCTGGACCAGGATACAAAAAAGCGACAGCGAACCGCGATTGCGGCGCGTCAGGTCGAGGGTGGTTGAACCGATCGTGAGCAGCCCGTCGCGGGTGTATAGACCGGTATCGGGATCCCGGAGAAAATCCGCCAGGCCTTCCAGCGTGTTGCGCTCAAGAGCGCCGCGGAAGACCCGCGCCAGCGTGGCGTCGTTCATGTACTGGCGAAGAACATAGTCCATGGCGCCTTCGTGCAGCGTCTCTTTGGCGGCTTCCTTCTCCGCTTCGTCGGCCAGCACGAGGATTGGAACGTTCGGCGCAGCGCGACGGATGCGGCGCACCGTTTCTTTGGGATGGGGATATGCGACGGCCAGATCGAGCAGAATAATCTCGGGATTGGCCACCGCCAGCGTGGGGATCAGCGTGGTCACGCTCGAGACCACCGTCAGCTCGAGGATATGCTCCGGGGGACAAAACAGCGCGCGCAGCGCTTGCGCGGCTTCGCCGCTAACGTCTCCCGCCAGCAGGATGCTGATGGTCTTGGCTGTTGTGGGCGGCAAATGGCTATCGGCTGCGGGAGTCGCGCCTGCTCGTGAGACCGGGGAAACAGAATATGCCATCACCGTTTGACCTATATGCACGAGACCGGAGAGGCGGTCCTCTAGTTGGAAAGCCTGGGGGCCAGGGGGGGTGGAGCTATTGTGCCGCAGAGCGCGGAGGAGTCAATAGAACTAGCGGCGAAACGGGAACAAGTACGCTTTGGGTACTGCCCCGCAGGAAGGCGATCTAGACTCCGAAGATTTCGTTGATCTTCACTGCCAGTTCAAAGTCCAGGTTGCTCAACCCGCCCACGCTATGCGTGCTGAGGTCGATGACCACTTTATTCCACACATTCGACCATTCCGGATGATGGTTCATGGATTCCGCCACCAGCGCCACGCGGGTCATGTTGCCAAAGGCCGCGACGAAGTCCTTGCATTCAAAGGCGCGGTGCAACTTGCCGTTGACCAGGCTCCAACCCTTGGCCACGTTCATGTGTTCCTTCACTTCAGGTTCACTCAGCTTTTTGGCGTGCATGGGCTCTCTCCCCGCGCGAATGTGCGCAAACATTATGCTTGCACAAGGAAGGATCGGCAATTCGCCGGGGAAATTAAATTGCGGGGCTGGCGGCCTTTGGCATTGCCCGAGAGGGGGGAATTCCTTTATCGTAGTGGGCTCGGCGCAGGGGAAAGTGCGCGCTGGGCGGCCGCGCGCTGGTCATCGGCCAGCCGGCCCGGTTTTGCGCAACGCAGCGGGGATTTGACCGGCCTAACAAGAGAGCAACACGCAGACGGAGAACGAAGTGAAAAAGAAAATTCGCGCCATACAGTATGGTGTCGGGCCCATCGGGGCATCCATTGCCAGGCTGATGCGGGAAAAACAAGCGATCGAGATCGTCGGAGCGATCGACAGCGATCCGGAGAAAGCCGGCCGGGACCTCGGCGAGGTGGCCGGGGCAGCGGACGCGCCTTGGGGCGTTACGGTTTCCGCCGACGCTGCCGAAGTGCTCGGCCTCTCGGCGGACGTGGTGGTACATTCGACGTCTTCGGCCTTGCCCGCGGTGATGGAGCAGCTACTCGCGTGCCTCGAAGCCGAGGCCTGCGTGGTATCGACCTGCGAAGAGCTGTCCTATCCCTATCGCACCTACCCGGAACTTGCGGCACAACTGGATAAGGCGGCCAAGGATTGGGGCGTGGCGCTTGTCGGCACGGGCGTGAACCCCGGCTTTGCCATGGACAAGCTGGTGGTGACCCTGGCGGCCGTATCACAGAAGATCGAGCACGTCCGGGGCGTGCGCATCGTCGATGCGGGCACGCGCCGTTTGCCGCTGCAAAAAAAGGTGGGCGCGGGACTGAGCGTTGAGGAGTTTCGCGCGAAGGTACAGGCCGGCGCGATCAAACACGTAGGACTGCCCGAGTCCGTGGCCATGGTGGCGGACAGCCTAAATCTGCAGGTGGACGAGATCAGCGAAACGATAGAGCCGGTGATGGCCGCGGCCCAGGTGACCACCCCATTTTTGACCGTTGCGGCCGGCCAAGTCGCGGGTGTACATCAAATCGCCCGCGGGCTGCTCGCGCAAAAGGAGCTCATCTATCTGGAGTTGCAGATGTACGTCGGCGCCAAATCGCCCGCCGACACGGTCGAAATACTCGGGCACCCCAATATCTCTCTGGTGATTCCGGGTGGCAGCCCGGGCGATATCGCCACCGCCTCCGTGGTGGTGAACACCATACCGGTACTTCTCGATGCTCCCGCCGGACTGCGCACCGCGCGCGATCTGCCGATCGGATTTTTTTCGCCCGACGCGCGCCCCTAGGGCGCTGATTGCGCGCCTCGCGGAAATTTCTTGCTCGGAAAGCGCGGACGCTTTGCCGAGCTTGAGGGAGCAGGCTCGCGAAGATCAGCCCTGGTCCCAGAACTTCATCACCGCGGAGTAATCGAGATCTTCCTTGGCGGCTTTCTTGACCGTCGCGTAGGTTTCCTCCGCCGCCGCTGTCGCGGGCAAAGTCACGCCCAGCTGTTTCGCCAGATCGAGCGCCAGGCCCAAATCCTTCAGCATCAGGCGCAGCGGGAAGCTCGGGGTAAAATCGCGTTTCAGCAGGTTTTGCGATTTGACGTCCAGCACCCCGGAGCGCGCCATGCTCGATTGCATGACCTCCACCAGCTTTTCCGGCTGCAATCCGGCAGCGGTAACCAAACCGACCGCCTCCGCCAAAGCTTCGACCTGCAGAGCCAGGATGGCGTTCATGGCCAGTTTTATGGTTTGCCCCGCGCCGTGGGGGCCCAGGTGAAACCACTTTTTGCCCATCACGCCAAGAATAGGTTGCGCTTCCTCGATGGTTTTCGCGTCGCCGCCGATCATAAAAACCAGTTCGCCTTTTTTGGCACCCCAGTCGCCGCCGGTTACCGGAGCATCGAGAAAGCTGACCCCTCGCGCGGCGCATTCGGCCGCAATTTTGCGGGCGAGATTGGGCGAGACCGTACTTGAATCCATATACGTCGCGCCGGATTTCAGTGCCGAGAGCGCCCCGCTGCCGGCTCCGCCGCGGCCCCAGAGAACTTCTTCCAGCGCGGGAGGGTCACTGACGATGGTGATCAGAAAATCGGCGGCAGCCGCAACCTCGCGCGGCGTCTCGGCCACCAGGGCGCCCGCGGCAGCCAGTTCCGCGGCGCGAGACGGGGTGCGATTCCACACCGTTACGGCGTAGCCGGCCTTGAGAAGATTCATGCTCATCGGCCGGCCCATGAGGCCGAGTCCGATAAATCCAACGGCAGGTTTCATGAACGAGCTCCGGGTGCGCGATGAGAGGGCACCGAACGTCAGATTGTAGCGGAATTCCCGCCTCTCGGGCGTGATTCACGCTCGCGGAGCCCCGCCCTGGCAGGAAACTGGGGTCTTACTAGGCGTTTTGCGCGCGCTTGCCAAGGGGCAAGACCGCCGCGCTTCGCGCGAGGCCGGCAGCGGCGCGGGAAGCGAACTTCCCGGTCGTTTCCGGGTGGTTTTCGCTTGTCTCGTCTGGCGAATCCGCTCTTTCCGGGCCTAGGTCCCCAGGGCGAGTTGCCGGGGTCAGGGCCGGCGGCGAAACCTTCAGGCGCGTCAGCGCGATTCGGATCAGGCATTGATAGGGAATTTCCCAGCGAAAATGGCGGTGCTGGCCGCGTTGCTCGAACGACTCCTCGAGAAAAATGGAGCGGCCGGAATCGGCCACCAGGGTCCCGGAGGCGGGAATAAGAGTGTCGCTCGCGCGGTATTGCACTTCGACTCTTTGGCCGAGAAACGAGGAGTAACGCGCCATACCGTTCGCCATACCATTCCCAGTCTCCAGAACGGTAGTAACAGGGTCAATAGTACGGAAGATAGTCCGGGCGAAAACTCATGTGGAAAAGCTCGGAAAACTCAGCTGGCGCGCTTTCCCTCTAGGATTCATCACGGTTTTTTACAACCAGATGCCCGTCAGCGCGAGAAATCGGCGAGGACCGCTTCGGCGGCCCGGCGCCCGCTGAGCATCGCGCCGTTGATCGACGCGTTGTCGCGATGGTCTCCGGTAACGTAGATGCCGGGGCGCACGCGCACGGGACGCTGCGGCGGCTCGAGCGCCCCGGGATACTGCTGCGGCTGCCCGTGCGGAATGCGGTAGCTTTTCAGAAAGCGCCACGAACGCGCCACCGCGCCGAACCAGTTTTTCATTTGCGCGATGATAAATCCCCCGAGCTGGGCGTCGCTGAGCTGCTGGATGCCGAGGACCGAAACGGAGATCAAGTGCTGGCCCGCGGGCGCGTAGGACGGCGCCACCTCGGTCATTACCGCAAAATTGTTCACCGGGCCGGCGCCATCCCCGTTGAGTACCAGCATGGGGTGCGGGACCGGGGATTCCGCGGCGGAGTAATAAAAACAGGTCACGCTGCGCGAGGCCGGTTCCGCTTCGCCGACAAGATGCGCCGCCGCGGGACCGTCCGCGGCGATCACGATGGCGCGGGCCTGCAGCGTTTCGCCGCCCTGCAGCGTGATTTCGTTGGCGTGCAGCGATTCCACTTTGGCGTTTAGCTGGATCGTGCCTTCCGGGAGTTTCGCCGCGAGTTGCGCCGGGATGGCGCCCATGCCGCGAGCCGGGACCACGGTATCGCCTTCGGAAAGCATTTTGAAAACAAATTCGAACATGCGGCTCGAGGATTTCAGCTCGCCGTCGAGCAGCATGCCGCCGATGAACGGGCGGAAAAAACGGTGGATCATCTCCTCGGAAAAGCCTTCGGCGAGCAAATCCTTTCTGGTGGCGCGCTCTGGCCGGGCAAACAGCTGCTCGATCGAATTGCGCCTCAGGCGCGCACGCAATCGCGCGATGCGCAGCTTGTCGCCGAGCGTGCCGAAATCCGAGCGCAGCGCGCTCTGCCACATCCCCGGCATGCGCCAGGGATCCACGAGCTGATTCATCCGTCCGGCGAACCAAGAGAACGCGCCGGGAGCGAAAGGTTTTAGCTCGAGCGGCGCATAGTCGAGGACCTCCCGCGCTTCAGGATAGGCCGTGAGTAGAACCTGAAAGCCGCGGTCGAAGCGAAAGCCGTCTAACTCGTCGGTGCGCACACGGCCGCCGACGCCGTCGGAGGCTTCGATAATCTGAAAGCTGACCCCGCCCGCGGCGAGGCGGCGGGCGCAACACAAGCCAGCTAAACCGGCACCAACGATCAACACGTCTGGGCTGGGCGACATGCTCTGCGCTTATTCCCCTAAAATCTGCGACGCTCTAAAGCTGGCTAACCCTGGAGATGGCCTTCGCGTTGCGGCGGCTCCCGAACCCCGTTATGCCGCAAAGCGCGGAAGGCGAATCAAACATCCTGAGGCATGGCGGCGAGGTTGCGCAAGTAAAACGTCTCGCCCGGGAAAGGTCGCGCAAGTGCTCAAGCAGCAATCGCCGGAAAGACCCTGCGCAGGCGGAGTAGGAGGTGCGCGAGGCATTTGCTATTCTCGGCGGACCGATGAATTTGCGCGATGAGGTGAAGTCACAGCCAGATGGCTCTCTGCCGTCGCCCAGTGCGCCGAGCGAAGGGCTCGAGCGCGGCCTTGGGCTGAAGGAAGCCGTCGCGCTGAACATGATCGAGATCGTCGGCATCGGCCCGTTTGTGGTCAGCGCCATCGTGATTCGCCAAATGGGCGGCCCGCAATGCTTGCTGGCCTGGCTGGCCGGCGCGCTTTTGGCTACTCTCGACGGCTTTGTTTGGTCGGAACTCGGCGCGGCCATGCCCAAGGCGGGCGGAACGTATGTTTTCTTGCGCGAAGCGTACGGTCCGGCGAAGTGGGGCCGCCTCATGTCGTTTTTGTTTGTCTGGCAGACCTTTGTGCAGGCTCCGCTTTCGGTATCGTCTGCTGCGATTGGATTCGCGCGCTACGCCGGATACTTGCATCCCCTGACCCGCTGGCAGGCCAAGACCGTTTCGGGCGGGCTGGTCATCTTGCTGGTGGCGCTTTTGTACCGCCGCATCACCACCATCGGCAAGATCTCGGTCTTGTTGTGGGCCGGAGTAATCGCCACCATGCTGTGGCTGATCTGGGGCGGCGTCACGCATTTTGACGCCCGCAAGGCCTTTGACTTTCCGCCGGGAGCGTTCCATTGGTCGTGGGCCTTTTTTGCCGCGCTGGGCGCGGCCACGGTGAACACCATCTACAGCTATTGGGGTTACTACAATATCTGCCAACTGGGCGGAGAGATCCGCGACCCGCAACGCAATATCCCGCGGGGAATTTTTCTCTCCATCCTTGGAATCACGGCGCTCTATCTGGCGATGCAGACCAGCATTCTCGGCGTGCTGCCGTGGCGCGAGGCGCAGAATTCGCCCTTTATCGTGAGCACCTTTGTTGAAACACTCTACGGCTCATCGGCGGCCCATTTTGTCACCTGGATGGTCTTGTGGATAGCGCTGGCTTCGATTTTTTCGTTGCTGTTGGGCTACTCGCGTGTGCCTTACGCGGCGGCGCTTGACGGAAATTTTTTTGCCGCATTTGGCAAGCTGCATCCCACCAAGCATTTTCCCCACGTCTCGCTGCTGGTGCTCGGCGGACTGGCCTTTGTGTTCAGCATCCTGTTCCGCCTCGAGACCGTGATTGCCGCGATTCTCGCGATGCGCCTCCTCGTGCAGTTTATCGGGCAGGCCGTAGGCGTAATCCTGCTGCACCGCCGCTGGTCGGCGGACCGCTTTCCCTTCAAGATGTGGTTGTACCCCTTGCCCGCGGTGCTCACGATGCTCGGGTGGGCGGCGCTGTTCTGGTACACGGGTCCGGCGCGGAAATGGGGTTTGCTGGAGATTTTCCTGGGGGCGCTGGCGTTTTTGGTTCGCGCGCGGGAAGTGCGAGAATGGCCATTCGCGCCGGCAGGCGTCGCGGTAACTTCGGAGGCAACGTGAGGGGTGGCGTGAGGGGTGGCGTGAGGGCTGACAGCTTTGCTGGTGGTGCTGACATTTTTTGCCGTGCCGCTGTGTCCGCCGCGGGTGGCCGCGCAATTCCCTGCCGCTCCGGGCACTGGTCCGGGTCTGCCTGAGACTGTCGAAGCCATCGCGAGCGCCAATGTGACCACGCGTATCCTGTACGTCACCGCGCACCCGGACGACGAATCCGCGGCCATCCTGACGTATCTGGCGCGCGGCCTGCACGCCGATGTGGCGCTGCTGTCCTTGACGCGCGGCGAAGGCGGGCAAAACGCCCTGGGCCCTGAGCAAGCGCCGCAACTCGGCCTGATTCGCACGCAAGAATTGCTGGCCGCTACGCGGGGCTACGGCGTGCATCTGTATTTCACGCGCGCGCGGGACTTTGGTTTTTCCAAAACCGCGGAAGAAACCGAAAAATTCTGGGGCGACCAAGTCCTGGAGGATATGGTGCGCGTCATCCGCACCTTCCGCCCGAACATCGTGATCAACAACCTGATCGGTGGACATGGCCACCACGTCGCCGCAGGCCTTTTGACGCCGAAGGCCGTGGAGCTGGCGGGGGATCCCGGCGCCTATCCCGGCCTCGGCGCCGATATGGATGGGCTAAGCCTGGCCGCCTGGGGCGGCGCCAAAAACCCCGTGAAAATCCTGAACGTCGATCGCGGAGGGCGGAAGCCCAATGCCTATCTCGTTCCCGTCGATGAGGTTTCACCGCTCTACGGAAAGAGCTATCGGGAGATCGGGCTGGATGCGTTTACCAATCATCGCACGCAGGGCATCACCAATTTCATAAACTCGCCCTTTTTGTCGCAGCCTTTGGCGCTGGTGGCGGAGTCCGGCGGACCGTTTGACCCCGCCACATTGGCTGTCACCCTCAGGGAGTGGGGGAAGATTCACCGCGATCCGCTTTACTCTTCCCTCCCGGAAGTCGCGCTTAAGATCGAGGCCGCGCGCGCGGCGGCCTTGTCCCTTGACTGGCTGACGGCGGCCAAAACCCTGGCCGAGGCGCAACTGGCCCTGCGCCCCTCGCTCGACGGGGTCTTGCAGGGCGAAAAATCCAGCGCTTCTCCGATCGCGGGCCTCGACGTGGCGCCCGACGCCTTCACCATCCGTAAAGCGGTCAAGCGTCTGGATCGCGCGCTGGCACTCGCGGCTGGACTGGCCGTGACCGCCGATGCGGACCGCAGCGAACTCGTGGTTGGTGAAACTGTGATCATCAAGGCCAGGAGGCAATGCCGGCCGGAAATTCACTGCGAATTCGGCCCCAGCAAACTCGCCGGCAACTCCGCCGCGGCGCCGTCGGCCATCACCGAGAACAAACGCGTAGAGGACGGCCCGGAGCGTACCGAGATTACTGCCGGCGTCAGCCAGCCGGCGGCAGACAATCCGGAGACCGCGATCCTTCCGGCGGCTCCGCCCCTCGCGGTCATCGCGCAACCCACGACGATCTTCAATTACAAATTTGAGTTCGACCAGCCGGTAACGCACATCGCGGCGAGCACGACCAAGGCGGAGCGTGTGCCGCTGCGGATTGTTCCGGCCTACACGCTGGCCGTTGAGCCGAACCAGGTGATCGACGTTCTCTCCGCGCCGCAGAAACCTTATGACGTGCTGCTCCGCGTGCATTCCTATGCCACGCGGCCCGGGAAGGTCCGCGTGGGGCTTGAGGTCCCGCGGGATTGGACCAGCAGTGCGCCGATGGCGCTCGAATTTGCCGGCGGGGGCGACCAGTACGCGCGCTTGCGCGTCCTGGCTCCCGGGAAAATCGCCGAAGGGAACTACACCATCACGGCGTATGCGCAACACGACGGCGAAAAATTCGCGACCTCGCTCGAGCCGCTGGTATCCATGCCCATTCTCCTGTGGAGTTCGCCCGCGCAATGCGTGGTACACGCTTTTGACGTGAACGTGCCGGCAAATTTGACGGTTGGCTACATTTCCGCCGAGAGCGAACCGGTGCCGGAGGCGCTTGTGCGTCTCGGAGTTCGCGTGGACGCGCTCGATGCCCAGACCCTGAACTTCGGGGACTTGAAAAAATTTGACGCCATCGTCGTGGGGGTGCGCGCTTACGAATTGCGCCCGGAGTTGCCGGGCGCCAACCAGCGGCTGCTTGAATATGTTTCCGGCGGCGGCACGCTGGTGGTGGAATATCAGCGCGATTTCGCCTGGGACAAATTCCAGTACGCCCCGTATCCTGCGAAAATCGATTCAAGCGCGGCCGGCGCGCCCTTGCCGCGCATCACTGATGAGAATGCCGCGGTGACTTTTTTAAGGCCCGCCGATCCGCTGCTGAACGTGCCCAATCAAATCACGCAAGAAGATTTCACCGGGTGGGTGCAGGAACGCGGGTTGTATTTCTGGAGCCAGTTCGATGCCAAATACACGCCACTCCTCTCCATGCATGATCCCGGCGAAACGGACCTGAACGGAGGGCTGGTGTACACCCGCTATGGCCAAGGTGTGTACATTTACACCGGACTCGCGTTCTTTCGGCAACTCCCTGAGGGCGTGGCGGGCGCCTACCGGCTGTTTGTCAACCTGGTCAGTGCGACGCACGAGGCGGGGACGGAACACCGGTAGCACGCGCAAGAAAAACCGTCAGGGGAATCTGCTTTCTAGCGGCAGAGAAGTGCTATTCTCGCTCTAAGGGTGCAAGTGCGAGGATTCTGCGCGGCGCAGAATGCGGGTTTTCGGCAAAAGGAATCAAGGCCATGGATGATCGCAGAAACTTCCGAACGGGCAGGCGCGTCGGCGTGCTGTTGCCGCTCTTGCTGGGGCTGGCTTTTGTCGCGGCGGCGCCGGCCGCAGCACAGAAAAAGAAAAAGGACGTTCCACCCACAAGTACATCGCCGCTGCCCGACGTGCAGCAGGTGGATTACGTCATTTCCGAGATGCTCGGCGCCTGGCAGCTTGCCGACATCGAACGGCTGCACAAGGATTACGCCGACGATGTGACCGTGGTGAATGGTATCTACGCCCCACCCGTCCTCGGCTGGGCAAACTATCTGGCGACCTACCAGCAGCAGCGCGCGCGCATGCAGCGCGTGCGCCTGGACCGCTCGAATACCTTCATCAAGGTGGATGGCAATGTGGCCTGGGCCTGCTATCAGTGGGACTTTGCGGCGAGTGTCGAGGATCGAACCGCCACGGCGCAGGGGCAAACGACGCTGGTCTTGCAGAAACGGGATGGCCACTGGCTCATCGTACTCAACCACACTTCGCTGGTGCCTTCCGTACCGGCGCCGGTGCCAAGCGACCTGAATCCCCCGAAGACCGAGCCGCGGGCGGATTCAACGGCCAAACCACCTTCGCGGTAGCGGGCACACACCTATTTTCTGGATGCGGAACGTCCTGTTTGGCGGGAGCGCTAGAAGTGCTTCAGGCCCTCATAGACATACATGCCTACAATTAACAGCAGCAAGCCCCCCGAGGCGATCCCCGTGGTCATGATGGGTCGCGCCAGCCTAGTGATTCTGGCGATCAATTCCCGCTGTTCGCGGGCCATATAATCTTCACCCTTGCTGAGGAAAATCTGGTCGTCTTCGTGACTGGTCAGCAGCGTGCGCCAGATCATCAGCGCCATAAAAACGACGGTGATGGCGGCCCAGGCGATGGCCAGATAAAGCATTGGCCCGGTGAACACCGATTCGATGGATTCCATGGTGGACCTCCCGATGCGAGCGGTTCGCGATGCCCGCTGAAACCGGCTGTGCTCGGCAAAATCGAAGGTAGCCGGACGTAGGCAGGGGATACCGAACCGTTGCGCGGAGTATAACATCACAAATTGAAGATTTCACTACTGGGGATTAGAAAAATGAATGCTCTCGCCGGGTATCGCTTGGGGCCCGCTCCAGCCATGTGCCATCTCGGTTAAGCCTAAGAAACAAAGCCGGTTAAGTAAAAACCAAGGCCGCTCGCGAGCGCAGCCTCGGCTAGGGGGATAGACCCATGTTGCGGCCGTCGCCTGCTGGTTGTCAGGATAGCCGCCGGTTAAGAGCACCGTGCCGTCCAGCGGTCAGGAGGCTGCCCCGTTAGGGTGAACTGCTGGCGGGATTGGCGTCGCCCGCATCGCGCAGACCCCCACCGTTCTGACCCTGCGCCAGAAATCGAAGGCCAACGCCTTGATCGTTCTCAACTCGCGTGGCGCGACGAAGAAGCGTACTTCCGGCTGAATGGCCGAGCGCCTGAACGAGGTAGAGCGATTCCCGAAGCCATTCAGGGTTCAACGCGCGGTCTGCCCGTTGGCGCTCAGCCGACGCTCGCCGAGGAGATCAGCGAGAATCCAGGTTGCTCCGGCGATCCCGAAGGTCTCGGCGGTTTCACTCCAATTCGCATGACTGTGGGGATCGGAAACAAGCCGCGGAACCCAAACGAGTAACCCAAAGCTGACCACCATCAGGGTCAGCAGGCGAACCGCGAGAAGTGCCATTCGATTCGCAAGCAGAGCCACAGCCGCAAGGGCAAACAAAACAGTGGTGGCCACGGCCCAAAACATCTGACTTGGCGGAACCCACTTCGGAACAAGACTGGCGGTCGCGTGAAGATAGAAGGCCTGTTCAAGGCTGAAGGAAGCGCTACAGATTCCCAGAAGAACGCGGCCCGTCCGATCGAGCCTCTTCCCCGACCATGGCGGCGACAAGCGCGCGTAAACGATCGCCGCACCGGTTAGGAGAGAAAACTGCTCGAAAAAATTGCCCCAGCTATTGTAGATCCGCGGTGCGATCACGATCCCCGGCACGCAAAGCAAGACGAAGACAAGATAAGCCGACGCAAGGAGGATTGCGCCCGTTTTCGCGGTCGGACGGAACTCGATCGCTGCGCCGCCGAAGACGAGCGCCGCGGAGGCGGCATACACAAGGTAACGCAGTTGGTGCGATCCGTTATCGTCGTGCCAAAGCAGGGTAATGACCCCAAAGGCGAGAGCCGCCGCGCCAAACCCGCAACGGCCGAGGTCTGAACCGGGCTTTGAACTGAGTGTTGATACGGCCATCTGCTTTTAGCCCCGTTCCTGAATGCGGGATCGGCCGACTGCTTTGCATGGCCTCAGTATCGTCAGAGCCATTCGTAGAAGCAGGGGATAGGAGCAACCGCAAGATGCCACGACCACCCCTTCTGCGGGGAAGCCGGCTCCTGGGCGCTCGCTTTGCCGGGAATTTCCATCCGCGACGGTCTGAAGCCAATCGAGTACGTCACGAACGCGCCGCCTTCGCTTTGCGCAGTGCGCGCCGCGGACGAGAACGATCATGTTCTCATCGTTTATTGCGGCAGCTCTCCGCCGGCCTGCTCGCGCACCATGTATTCGGCGTACCAGTCCGGCCAGTTCGCATCGGTTTGCCCGGTCCGCTTCTCGTGCTCCCCGTGCGCGGTCGCGGCGCGCCGAAGCGCGCTGGCCAGATCGCTAGCCGACGCAAAGGCAGTCGTCGGAGGGTCGATGCGACCGGGCAGCCGCGTCGTGATTTCCTGGAACAGCCAGCCGTTGCCGTCCGGATCACGGAACGAAGCGAACGACCGGTAACTGCCATGGCCGGGATCGGGACCGCTGACCCGTTGCCGCCCAAACAGGTAGGGCTCGTCCGCCCCGGCGTACACGCCGCTCGTGCCATGAAACACCTCGCCGACCTCGATGCCGCGATCGAGCAGTTCTTTGCGGGCCGCCTGGATGTCCGAAACGATCAGGTACAAGCCCTGGACGGAACCGGGCGCCGCCGCGGTGACGTTCCTGCCGAAGATGACCGAGCACCCTGAGCTCGGCGGCGTGAACTGGATTACGCGGAAGTCTTTACCGCCGTCGAAGTCGGCGTCGAGCCGCCAGCCGAGTTTTCCGTAGAACTCCTTCGCGCGGTCTACGTCGGAAACGGGGATGACCACGACTTCAAACCTCATGGCAACTCTTGCGACGCCTGCGTCGCCGGTCGGGTCGTTCGTGTGGACTGCCTTGGTGCTCATAGCTGCCTCCTTCGCTCCCTGCCCGATCACCGCTGGCCTTCACCCTTCCCTCGCCCGTCACGCTGCGCAGGCCACGGCTCAAGGTGTCCGGGGAATCGACCTTCGAGCCAAGCGCTTCCCCCAAGTTCGCTCGCCCTGGCCGGTGAAGGGCCAAAACACTAGCACAGTTGTCCTTGCCCTGCATTAAATCCTGGCAAGTCGCGGCACCGCCAGTGTTGCATCGCGGTCCGGGCCCGGCTGTCGATTCCAGGACTTTGTCCGGCAGGGGTTATGATAGCGGCCGCGAGGGGACCCCAATGACCTTTCTCGAGTTGTCGCAGTTCACCGATTTCGCGCTTCTGTTCTTGCGCCTCATGGTGGGCGTCGTATTCATAACGAGTGGCTATAAACATCTGAAAGACCCGGAAGCGCGCAGCAAGGACATTGCAATGAGCAAGAGCTTTACGATGTTTTTGGGCGCGGCGGAGCTGGCCGGCGGACTTGGAGTCATTTCCGGCGTTTTCGCGCAACTCGCGGCCATCGGCTTGGTTCTGGTTATGCTCGGCGCCATCCAGAAGAAAATATTCTCCTGGCACACGGGCTTCTGGGGGAAATCCGGAACAAATGGCTGGAGCTACGAGACGATGCTTGTCGCAATGAATCTGGTCATCCTCACCACGGGCGGGGGCAAGCTTGCCCTCACTCGCCTATTTAAGTAAGACCGGTACATGCGCGGAGACGATCGAGTTCTTGGTTAGGGAAACGAGGTGCCGTTTGAGGAAAAGGGACGTCGCGAAATATAATGTGCGCGATGAAGCGACCGCGCCAGGCGAGGTTGCTCCATGCGCCGCCAGGTTTTCGAGTTCTGGTACGCTCGCATCTTTCCCAATATATTCCCTATGGCCGACGGTTCCTTACGGTACGCGCAGCGGTGATAGCGAGCGATCATAAAAGGGTCCCGGGCGCGGCCGACAGCGCGAACGCGTAAGAAGGAGTTACGGTATGAGATGGAGTTGGACGCGACTCGCTGGCATTCTTCTTGCAACCTGGGGCTCCCCGCTGCTGGTCCTTGCCGCGCAGGAGGGCGCGCGCTCTTCTCCGTCGACGGTCCAGCCCGTGCCGGAACCTCACGTTGACTACGAAAAATACGTTCTTCCCAACGGTTTAGAGATCGTCCTCGTCCCCGATCCGCGGGTTCCCAAGGTCCATGTGAACCTCTCCTACCACGCCGGTTCCAAGAACGAAGCGCAGGACCGTACCGGGTTTGCCCACCTCTTCGAGCACATGATGTTTGAAGGCTCGAAGGATGCAAACGAGCACTATGCCACGCTCATTGAAGCCGCGGGCGGCACAACCAACGCCTATACCACCGCGGACCAGACGGTGTTCTTTGAGACCGTGCCGACCGGCAGCCTCGAGTATGCGCTTTGGCTCGAATCGGACCGGCTGGCGACGCTTCCGGAAGCTCTCAGCCAGGAGAGGCTGGACAACCAGAAGGCTGTGGTTGAGAACGAGCGCCGCGAGCGCGCGGAGAACCAGCCGTACGGTTTGGCGGGCATTCTACTTGATGAGAATCTCTACCCCGCGGGCCATCCCTACGCTCATTCGGTCCTTGGAAGCCATGACCATGTTCGCGCGGCGACGATTCCGGAGGTGAAGGACTTCTTCGCGACATACTACGCTCCGAACAATCTCTCTCTCGCGGTGGTCGGCGATTTCGATGTGGCGGTGGCCAAGCAGTGGATCGAAAAATATTTTGCGCCGATTCCCCCGGCGCCCCCGATCGCTCGTCCGGCACGCTGGATACCGCGTCTTGCGAGTGAGAAGGTGGTCGAAGTTCAGGATCACGTTCTCGAGGAGCGTACGTATCTGGCCTGGATCACGCCGGGTTATCGATCGGCTGACAACAGCCGGCTCGAACTCGCGGCCCGCCTTCTCAATCGCCGTTTGAATGCAGCGCTGGTGTACGCCGACAAGCCCCTCTGCACCGAGGTTTCGACGGACCTGCGGGCACAAGAGGACGCTTCCGAGTTCGTCGTCATGGTGAGCGCGCGTGGCGGAGCGGCGCTGGCGCAGATCGAAGAAAAGGTCGACGCGGAGATTGCGGTCCTGGCAAAGGATGGCCCCAGCGCCGATGAGCTGCGGCAGACCAAGCGCAGGATCGAGTATGGAGAGCTTGCACAGTTCGATACTCTGCAGTCCACCGCAGAGACGCTTAACCGAGGGAATACGCTCGCCGGAGATCCGGCCCACTACGCAGTGGCCTGGAAGCAGATGGAAACGACGACGCCCGGGGAAGTCGCTTCCGCCGTAAAGCAATACCTCGACACCAGGCAACGGCTGCTGCTGCGCTTTCATCCGGATGGGGCCCGGGCGGAAAAGAACTCTGCGCTCGACCGGTCTGTGGCGCCGCAGATTCATGAGGACCCGCCTCTCCGCGCCCCGCGGGTCGAATCGGGTAGGTTGCCGAACGGGCTTGCCGTGTTTGTGGTCCAAAGAACACGCCTTCCGAAGGTCTCCGTGCTGTTGGCGACCCGCGCGGGGGTCATGCGCGATCCAGACGGGAAGAATGGTTTGGCCTTGATGACCGTTGCCACAATGGCCAACGGAACGTCCACCCGCAGCGGCACGCAGATCCGCGACGGCATGGAATCGGCAGGCGGAACGACCATTGAGTCGAGCGTCAGCAAGGAGGCGGCTGGTCTCGGGTTCGAAGTATTGTCGGAGAATGTGGATCAGACCTTCAGGATCTTCGCCGACGTGGTCTTGCATCCGGCGTTCAAGCAGTACAGCTTTGACACCAACATGCAGCAGTTTCAGGATTCCCTCGCGCAGGCCAGAACGGATGCCAGCGCGATCGCCGACCAGGTCGCGCCGTCTCTCGTCTTCGGGCCCGGTCATCCATACGCCCGGCCTCTGGCCCTGCCTTCCGGGTTGCGGAATGTGCGGCCGGACGATTTGCGCGCGTTTTATGATACCTACTGGAAGCCGGACGATTCGGCGCTGGTCTTTGCGGGAAACATTTCACTCGGTGAAGCTCTTTCACTGGCCGAGAAATATCTCGGCCCCTGGTCGGGCAGTGCGCCCGCGATGCCCGCGATTCCGCCTCCGAACGATACGGGTGCAGGGCATATCTACCTGATCGATAAGCCCGATGCTCCGCAGACCCTGCTGACTGAAATGCTGCCATCGGCAGGGGCTAACTCGCCGGACCGTTTCGCGGTCTCCCTGGCAAACTACGTGTGGGGAGCCATGTGGGGATCGCGCCTCAGCGGCACGCTGCGGGAGAAGCAAGGCTACACGTACGGGTTCCACACCTCCATGGATCTCCTGTCTTCCTATGGAGCCTGGACGGCGACGGGAGCGGTTCAGACGGACAAGACCAAAGAGTCGGTTCTTGAACTCGTGAAGCAGTTGCGTCTGCTCGAGGAGCAAGCGATCTCCGAGGCCGAGATCGGAGCCGCCAAGAAGGCCAATCTTCAGCAGTCGGCCTCGGATTTGGAGACCTCCGGGGGAATTGCCTCACAGATGGCGCTCCTATGGAGTTGGCATCTGCCCATGTCCGCCTTACAGGGCGAGAGCGACGGGGTGCAGAAGACCAGCCTGGCCGCGGTGCGAGCGGCGGTCTCACGCTACGCCGATCCAAGGAAAGCCTCGCTCTTGGTCGTGGGCGACCGCAGCCGGATCGAGTCGAGCTTGCGCGAGCTGCATCTTGGCCCCGTCGTGCTGCTCGACCCCGAAGGCAAACCGATGGACGAAGCGGCGCATTAGCGGTGATCACATCGCTTTGAAGGAGAGAAGGCAGCGGCAGCGGCCAACCGAATGACTTCGGCCAATCGCGCTTGATCAGGCTTCCGCGGTTGGAACTCTGCGCATCTCCCTTTGGCCCGCTCCTGGGCATGACATGAGTGCTATGTCGCAGATTGATGTTCGCCGCCAGCCCTCGAAAGAGTCCCAAGAAAGGACTGTGACACTCACCTAGGTTCGCAGGTATTTTTCACAAACCTTGAAACCGGCGAGGGAAGTCGATTCTGCTCACATTGTGGACCGCTCGCTGCCGCAGCACCTCGCCCCCACCTGCGAAAAACTTGGCCAGGTAGGGCGAGCTTGCCAGGGGCGAGCTCGCGTTGACAAAGATACGAGGGGTGGTCAGAATAAAAGGAGTCTGTTTTCTCTGATCGCCAAACGGTCGGAGGCAACGCATCGGTGCCCAGGTGGCGGAACTGGCAGACGCGCTAGATTCAGGTGCAAGAACGTTCCCTCTTGCAAGTCCTTTGCCATCAATCTAATCCGTAGCAAATCAACCAGATAACCTTTGCGCACGTTTGTGCTTGTTGGCCCGAATTTGTCCGAATTGGTCACAGATTGGTCACAGGATTTCGGCGGTTTTTAGTATAATCGCCCGAGTATCCAGAGCCGTCCGAAGAGGACGCCGCAACCGTGGCCCCGCAATGGGGACAGCGGTGCGAAAGCCGCAAGGCTGATACGCCTGAAAAGGAAACCTATGAAACTCCCAGACTTCTCTGTAGAGAACCACGGAAGCATTCTCCTGTTTCGCATGAACACCCCGGCTGCGTCTGCGTGGGTGAATGCAAATGTTCAAGAGGACGCTCAGTTTTTCGCGGACGCCTTGGTGGTAGAACCCCGATATGCAAAAGATTTGGCCGTTGGGATCGTCGCGGATGGATTCTCCATCCAGTAACGCATAGTCCGAGTCGGCGCAACCAGGAGGACTGGAAATGAATAATTCCATC
>JBEKSZ010000153.1:0-13889 GCA_049516615.1 Candidatus Acidiferrum sp.
GGCGCGGCTCTATCCGCAGAATGCTTACCGTAACGGTCCGCTCTATGCGTCGTATACCGCCGCGATGATGAAAAACATTCTGGAACTGAACGCGCGGGATGGTGTGAGCGTTGCGGGGATGCTGACCTGGGCGTTCGAGTTCGAAGGGCAGCCGTACTTCGATGGTTTGCGGACTTTGGCTACGAACGGCGTGGACAAGCCGATCCTGAATTTTTTCCGCATGACCGGGATGATGCGCGGGGAGCGTGTGGCCGCGGTGAGCAGCGGGGCCGTGCCGCTCGATACCATGCTCGAGCGCGGAGTGCGCGAGCATGCGGGCGTTGATGTGCTGGCAACGCGCGATGAGCGCGGCGTATCGCTGCTGCTGTGGAATTACCAGGATGACGATGTTGCCGGGCCTGACGCTGCGATCGATCTCGCGGTTGAGGGCTTGCCGATTGAGGCGTCGCGCGTGTTGATGACGCATTACCGGATCGACGGCAAGCACAGCAACGCTTTCGCAGTTTGGAAGGCCATGGGTTCGCCAGCGGCGCCGACTGCGGAGCAGCAGCGGCAACTTGAGGACGCCGGACAGTTGCAGACGACGGGTTCGCCGGAGTGGCTGTGGAATGACTCGGGCAAGGTCGCAATGAGTTTTGATTTGCCGCGTCAGGCGGTATCCCTGATTCGAATTGAACGGTGAGCGGAAAATCCCTGGAAGCACCCGCGTCGCAGTGCGCGGCTGCCCCCCTCTCCCCTGCCACACCGGACATGGCCAGCTACTCTTGCGGGCGAACTGTGAGCTCCAAGAGTTTCTTCGGAGGTTGTGAGCCAATTGATATTTCCGCGAGTTCCGTCCACTCACCACGCTCGTTGATCCGCAACACGGAGTTGGTCCTGATCTCTCCCAGGGCAAAACCCCAAGTCATGCCCCGACCCTGTTCGAGCAATTTCAGTTGCGTCTCAAGAAAACGACCGTCGTTGAATGCCCGCAGGCGATACGTCGCGTTGTCGTCGTCGTAGGAAATTACGCCGAAAGCCTGCAGAACAGGTTGGCCTCCCGAGCCTACGCGCCCGACTCCCTCGATCACCATGATCAGGCCGCCAAGTCTGTACTGCGCTTCCTCGGTTTGATGCAATTCCACCAATTCAGAGGGCCCACGCAGCAGATACGCCTCCCCGGCCCATTTTCCGACCAGAAAATCGAGCTTTTTCATCGCTTCGCGTTGCGCTGCAAGGTCCGGAACTCTGGGCAGCTGAGCCATGGCGAGCAGCAATACTACCATCGAGACGAACGACTTTCGCGGATCGATATCTTTATGCCAGGCCTCGGTAGCACACCCGGTCAGTGGACCAAGCGATCCCATTAAGCATCGATCCTGATCGCTATTGACGCGCTTGACGGGAGGGTCGGCGCGTTGGCGCTACGTCGACAAAATCTAGAGATCTCGCGAAGCGGCGTTATCGATGGTGGTGTCGGGAAGCTGGCGCGAGCCGTAGACGCGGAAACCGGTGACGTTTTGCAAGCGGAAGATCGGAGATCGGGTTTGTGGGACTTTGATGCGGAAGAAATCGGAGGCGTGGACGTCGGCTAGGTGGAAGGCCGGGCGGGAGTCGGGGGTTTGTGTGGCGATTTCTATGTTGGAGAGTTCGAGGTTGCGGATGTGGCGAAGGTAGAAGCCGGCGCTGGGCAACGCCCCGAACATTTCTGGCTCGGGGTAGGCGTTCTCTTTCTCCGGTGGCCGAGTGGTGGCCATTTCCGGACTTGCACCACCAATTTGGTGGAGGTAGATGTCGCTCAGCTTGATGTCTTCGATGAGGTGATCGGGGACGCCGCTGAGGATGCTGGGGAGTTGTGCAGCGCCGTAGCTGACGACGTTGCTGATCAGGACGCGTTTCAGGGTGCCGGGCTGAGCCTCCTGCGGACCGCGCATGCGCGTGCCCAGGCGGAGAAAAAACGGGGAGTTGCGAATGTCGCGCATGGCGATGTTGGTGATGGTGATGTCTTCGCATTGCGCGCCGTCGACGGTTTCCAGAGCCAAGCCGCGGCAGCTCTCAAAAACGCAGTTGGCGATGGTGATGTTTTTGAAGCCACCGTTGGACTCGGTGCCGAATTTGATGCGACCCGTGGCGCGAGAGCGAAACTCGGGACCGAAGCGTTGCCACGTGCCGTCGAGGACAGTGCCGGGTTGATAGTCGCCCGTGACATAGCAATTGCTGATGGTGAGATTTTCCGTGGCGCGCGCGTGGCCGAGCGCGAAGGAGCTTTTCGGACAGATGCCGTCGTCCCACGGCGAGTTCACCGTACAGTTGGAAACGCGCACGTTCTTGCAGCAGTCGATGTCGAGCCCGTCGCGGTTGGTGTCGATTTTCAGGTTGTCGATGGTGAGATTGTCAACGCCGGTGGCCAGCAGCGCGAACCAACCGCCTTGCAGAACGGAAAAGTCGCGAAGCAGCACGTTGCGACAATTTTTAAGGGCGATGGCTTTATTGCCGGCGCCGGGCTTGGTAGTGCCGGGAAGGTCAGTGTCGTTCTCATGGCCGCGGCTGAGGCCCTTGCCCCAAATCAAGCCGGGGCCAACGATGGCGATGCCGTGAAGATTTTCTCCCCAGATTAAACTGTTGTGCCAGTGGTTGTGGCCGTAGTCCTGGTAGGGTTCCCAGGGGCCTTGCGGCTCGGCAGGGTCGTAGCCATTCGTGGTGCCTTCAAGCGGAATGCCAGCGGCCAGGATGGTGGCGCCGTTATCGAGATAGAGGGTGATGTTGCTTTTTAGGCGGATGGAATAGCTGGCGTAGGTGCCGGCCGGGAAGTGGATGGTGCCTCCGCCTGCGGCGGACGCAGCGTCAACCGCGGAATTGATCGCGCGGGAGTCTATGGTGTGGCCGTCGCCGGTCGCGCCGTAAGCGCGGACGTTATAAACAGCGGAACCCTCCAGGTTGGGGCTCGGCGAGGAAGCTTGCGTGGCGGGCTTGGTGGCACCGGCGAGAGTGGCGGTTGCTAGTCTTAGAAAATCGCGGCGGTCTGTGCTCATGGCTCGGATATTCTAATTTATTACGGGCGGAAGCTGGGAGCGCGTTCGCGGGCTGCGCGCAAATCTTCGATTTGGAGCGGCGCTTCGCGGCGACCAGCAAAAAGTTCCACAGGCAAAGCTGACCGGCTACCCCAACGCGTTTCCTAACAACAGTGCGGCGGGGCGGATTCGTGGTGGTCCTTTCGCTCTGCTATGCGCGTTGGCGGAGAATTGCCGCTATTACCCAGGGATTGCCGCCTCAGCCTTCCTTGGATGTAGCCAGCATTTCAAGTCTTGCTCCTCTTACCCGGCACGGAGTCCACACCGCTAGAAGCTCAGAGCGAATGCCGAATTCTAGGAATGGGACGCTACACCCGCAATCTGAATTCGGAAAATATCGATGGGCGCGATCCGACCTCCGAAGTCCAAGCTGCTGACTTTTGAGTCGTCAGGTGGTGGTTCGACGGTATTCATACCCGGGTCTGATTATCAGTAGGTGTTCGGTTTCCACGCAACGATGCCCAAGCTTAATGGCAGCATCTGCGGCGAATTTCAGAACATTCTTGCACGCGTTTGAAAGGGGCACTTCGACTGATTTTGAAAGTGGCGCTCGTCGAGTGATCCGCCGCTCGATTTCGACGCGAACGTCTGGTTCGACAATCTGTTCTTGTGCCAGCCGGTTCGCCAGAGACTGGTCCTCTCGCAGGAGCCCCAGGAGCAGATGCTCCGGCTTAATGTAGGGACTCCCGTAGTGACTGGCCTCGTCTAGCGCCAAAAAGATCACGCGCCGGATCCCTTGTGTGAAACCTTCAAACATACGTCCTGTGAGTTTATATCTCCTTGGTGAAACACGAAAACCAGGAAAGAGTCGGCGTTTTGGCTTTGCCTTACCGGAATTGTTGACGGGTACCGCTGCGCACGGCAATTGTGGGAAAATACTGCGGCTGCAACGCGATGGTCGATGGAAGCATCTCCTGAAACATCAAGCAGGATGGTAAAGATGAGCGAGGTAAGGGTTCTAGTCGGCACACGAAAAGGCGCGTTTGTCCTGACCTCCGACGGCAAGCGCGAACACTGGGATGTCAGCGGCCCCCATTTTGCCGGGTGGGAGATCTACCACCTCAAGGGCTCGCCCGCTAACCCAAATCGCCTGTATGCATCACAGTCGAGCGGCTGGTTCGGACAAGTGATCCAGCGCTCAAACGACGGCGGCAAGACTTGGGAGACTCCCGGAGGGGAGGAGATGCCGAAGCCGGATTCCCCGCCTGCAGGCAAGAGCAATAAATTCGTCTACGACACTTCGGCCGCCACCGGTAAGCCCCTCACCACTCACCAGTGGTACGACGGCACACAGCATCCCTGGGAATTCAAGCGCGTCTGGCATCTCGAACCGTCGCTCACGGATCCGGACGAAGTCTATGCCGGAGTAGAAGACGCCGCACTGTTTCGCACCAAAGACGGCGCTCATACCTGGCAGGAGGTCGCGGGACTCCGCGGCCACGGAACAGGACCGATGTGGCAACCCGGCGCCGGCGGCTTGTGTTTGCATACGATTATTTTGGATCCGAAGGACGCGAAGCGGATGTTCATCGCCATCTCCGCGGCAGGCGCGTTCCGAACGGACGACGGAGGCACGACGTGGCGGCCGATCAATCGTGGCCTGCACTCACCGTACATTCCCGACCCGAATGCCGAGATCGGCCACTGCGTTCACCACATCGCCATGCACCCCAATCGTCCCGGCGTCTTGTTCATGCAGAAACATTGGGACGTCATGCGCAGTGAAAACGCCGGGGACTCCTGGCAGGAAATCAGCGGAAATCTTCCGAGCGACTTCGGCTTTGTGATCGATGTTCACGCGCACGAACCGGAAACCATTTACGTCGTGCCGATCAAGAGCGACGGAGAGCACTTCGTGCCGGATGGCAAGCTGCGTGTCTACCGCAGTCGCAACGGCGGAAACGAGTGGGAGGCGCTCACCAAAGGTCTGCCGCAATCCAACTGCTACGTCAATGTACTCCGCGACGCCATGGCCGTGGACTCGCTTGACAAATGCGGCGTCTATTTCGGCACCACCGGCGGGCAAGTTTACGCATCCGCCGATTCGGGAGACACGTGGTCGCCGATTGTGCGTGATCTTCCAACTGTGCTGTCGGTTGAGGTCCAGACGCTGCCATGATTCGCGTCGTTCTCCCGCCGCACCTGCGCGGGCTCGCGCGCATCAGCGGCGAAGTCGAACTCGAACTTCAGGCGCCCGTCACCCAGCGCTCCGTCGTCGATGCGCTCGAAAGTCGGTACCCGGTGCTGAGCGGTACGATCCGCGACCACGTCACACAGGTGCGGCGGCCCTTCCTGCGCTTCTTCGCATGCGGCGAGGACCTTTCTCATGAGCAGCCCGACGCCCCACTGCCCGACGCGGTCGTATCGGGAACCGAGCCCCTACTCATCGTCGGCGCAATCGCGGGGGGATGAATTGCGAGGTTTTCACAGATAATGCGCCCGCTAGACGCACTTGGCAGCTCCGACCGAAGAATGTCGATTGTGACGCTCTAAAGCTTAAAAGGGTGGTCTCGCCCACTCTTAGCAGGTTTGTGAGTCTGGTACTGATAGGTCCGAAGCGTCAGCCGAAGCCCATCTGGCGAACCGCCATGGCTGTGTCCGATTTCCTCGAGAGCTTCCCAAAGGTCTAGCTCTCCGTAAGTTTCTCGAAAGTACTTGCACTCCTGCGATGATGTTTCCGAATTCTTCCCGCTTGCTGCCAGCGATGAACACACCAAGCAACAAAGAGTGCTCCTAAACCCGAAATCAACAGCGCGGGAGGCCAGCTATAGGGAATCATCATTTGCTTGATGGTGACGAGTACAAAGAAAGTCAACGCGATCCTGTCCAGGAATGTGGTCGGCGCGGGGTGATTTTTGGCGAACCTCCAAGTAAGACCAATGACGATGACACAGACGAACAAAATCTCCGCCGCTTGTATCCGCGTAAGTCTGTGGTAAGGAATCGAAGAAGAAGGATTTGTTCCGAACGCCAGCACGGCGAGACTCTTGAACAGAGCGGGAACACAGAAAAATCCAGCTCCGATGGATGCCCATCGGTTGGCGGTGAGAAATAAAATGACAGTCGCCAGACAAACCATGCCCCAAGACACAAAGGGCCCATAGCTACCGTAGGCGGGAGCGCCTCGTGGCAGGGTAGAAATTCCTCGAGACGCCAGCACCAGGACGACAAATCCGGCAACCAGTTCGAGGCCTAATCGTATTCCGCCCACAACTTTCTCGCCGGCAGTGCGGTCGTCACGCCGCCACCTGTATGGGTCGAAGGGAAACGTCGGCGAGGACTGTAATAAACTGCGAAAGAATGGAAGCACCGGCGTCGAAGATAACATCCTGTTCAACTTGTGGGCAAGGATAGTACTCGCCTTGCGCCTGATATTCACCACCATGGCGGCTTGCCGAACGGGTGCTTGGCAAGTGCCAGGTAAAGGATGCATGCCGCGATTCCCAGGAAGCCGAGCCTGAACATCCTCAATGGACGAGCTGGAGCCCCCTTGGTCCGTACGAGCGTCGAATAAAGCTCATACAGTCTCCATAGATCAAGGTAGCCCTTTAGAAATGGCATGCGGAACGCGTACTCTCGATAAACCAACTTCCTCATTTGCAGACAGCTAAAGTTAGCGAGGAACGCGCATCCCAACGCGAACGTCATGAAACAAACGAAGAGCATATTAGCGACCCAGCTCTTTCACTGACGTTGGCACAGCAGAATATCATCGGATTGCGTTGTTTGAAGCTCTGAAAGTGGCATTCGAAGGACAAGGATCGGACAAAAGCAACGCCACCGAGCCTTGATTCAGTACGCACGACCGATTCTATTTTCACTAATTATTTCGAATTCGCCTACAGCGCCGGAGGTGTCAGCCCTCGCACCTCAAGCTAATTGGAGAAGTCTTCGATCCAGTGATCGCTCGCTTTTCCTTGCCTGTGCAGACCCCAACCATGAACGCCGAACGCCGGAACTGTATATGTGAAGTTCTGGTTTGTATCCAGCTCCCTTAACGAGCGTCGTAGAACGCGGCGATATAGGGACCGGCGAGCGTGTCGTCTTGTGCCATAGCCATATGGCCTCGGCACTCCGCTTGCCTACCGGTTCACAAGGCTCTGTAAGTGCGCGGGATACCTGTCGCCTTGAACATCAATCGCGGAAATCGCGTGATGGATTTCTTTCAAATCGCCCGTTGTCAGTGATACGTTCGCGGCGTCAAGATTCTCTTCGAGGCGGTGCAGTTTGGTGGTTCCGGGAATGGGTACGATCCATGGTTTCTGGGCGAGCAACCATGCGAGTGCAATCTGCGCCTTGGTCGCCTTCTTGCGGTCGGCGATCCTCCCGAGCGCATCGACCAGTGCCTGATTCGCTTTGCGGGCTTCCTCGGCAAATCGCGGAACGACGTTGCGGAAGTCCGTCTTTTCGAACTTCGTCTTGTCGGAGATGGCTCCGGTAAGGAACCCTTTGCCCAAGGGGCTGAACGGCACAAACCCAATACCGAGTTCTTCCAGCATCGGCAGGATCTCTTTCTCGGGCTCCCGCCACCACAACGAATATTCGCTTTGCAGCGCTGTGACAGGCTGGACGGCATGCGCGCGGCGAATGCTCCCAGCTCCTGCCTCGGACATCCCAAAATGCTTTACCTTGCCTTGGCGGATCAAATCCTTAACGGTTCCGGCGACATCCTCGATGGGCACATCGGGATCGACGCGGTGCTGATAGAGGAGGTCGATCACGTCGGTCCGCAATCTCTTCAGCGCTGCCTCCGTGTGATCGCGAATGCGTTCGGGCCGACTGTCCAGCCCTTTCGCCGGAGTGCCTTCTTTGAAGCCGAACTTGGTGGCGATCACTACATTTTTTCGGAACGGCTCGACGGCCTCCCCTACCACTTCCTCGTTCACGCAGGGACCATAGGCTTCCGCGGTATCGAAGAACGTCACGCCGCGCTCAAATGCGGCGCGGATCAACTTAATCGCCTCGTTCCTTTCGGTAGCTGGGCCATAGCCGAAGCTCAGCCCCATGCAACCCAGTCCCAGAGCCGAAACTTCCAATCCGCTTTTTCCAAGGGTGCGCTTGTCCATTGCTTCTCCTGCACTGCAGTTTACCTGTTCAGATAATAGGAGATTGACATTTTAAAGCGGTAGCCCGCTCCTGCCTACTGAGCGACCGCATCTTGTTGTTCGTGGGGCGCGTCTTCATACTGGTATCTTTGTTGCCGGGTCCGAAAATGCGCGGGAAGTCGGGTATCGGGGCGGGTGTCTCACCAATACGCGGAAGTCTTTTGAAATGTGCAAAGCGTCAGAAGCATGTCGGCCATGTCCTCTTCCGTGCGTATTGTGGCGTAGAAATTGGCTTTTGATTCGGGAAAAACCACAATAAGTCTTTTGGATTTTGTGAAGACTACGATTGACTCTTGACCATTGACAGTCTGTTTTCTGCGCCACAATTCGCCCTCAGTCCACCCACAAGTGCCACAGTCAGCGTAGTTACCAGCAAGTGCACCGATATCGTGATGAATTTCTATTCCGTCCTTTTTCCATATTTTTCCAACAAGAGAATCGATCCCTTGTTCTTTCTGATAGTGATATCCCGGCAGTAATTTGATAGAACCGGGTATCGGCGTGGATTCTGTCTGAGCCGTGCTAGTACGCGTGGGCCCCAACACGATAAGGAGAGCGAAAAATACCAGAAATCTTTTCACGCCAGGATTCCCCCGTTCATCACGGTTGCGGCCCTTGCTTTTGTCATACTGATCGGACGAGATTACTCCGGGCCCGCCCGTTTCGCTAGTGCTTGATTAACGCGGGTACCGGACATCTTGAATCCTTAGTGCGTCAGATTTCCGGCACTCCGACTCATCAGGCAAGTCGACTGTTTCCGAGTCACCAGTAGCGTTATATTACGAACATGCGAATCCGTTCGTTTTGCGTTTTCGTCTCGCTTTGGGTGCTTTTTGCGTGCGGCTTGGCTCGTGCCTCTGACCTCGCATTGGTCGGGGCGAAAATTTATCCCTCGCCCACGGAAGGAGCAATCGAGGATGGCTCGATTCTTGTACACGACGGTCGCATAGTTGCTGTTGGGCCAAGCGCAGCGTTCAGGGTCCCGCATGATGCCACGGTAATTGATTGCAAAGGTTTGGTTGTGACCGCCGGTTTCTGGAACAGCCACGTACACATCCTTTTGCCCGGCTTGCTTCATGCCGAGAAACTCTCATCGCAACAAGTCACGTCGCAGCTTCAAGAGATGCTGACGCGCTGGGGATTCACGACCGTCTTTGACATCGCTTCCGTACTGAGCAACACGACGCTGATCCGACGCCGCATAGAAAGCGGGGAGGTGAAAGGGCCAAGAATCCTTACTGTCGGCGAGCCGTTCTGGGTAAAGGGTGGAACGCCAGTTTACGTCAAAGGGTTCCTCGAAGCCAATCACATCAACATTCCTGAGGTCGAATCCACCGCCCAAGCGACGGAGCGAGTGCGCGAGCAGATTCGTGACGGCGCAGACGGCATCAAGATTTTCGCGAATTCCATCGAGCAGGATGGCATTTTGACCATGCCCTTGGACTTGGCTCGTGCGATCGTCGCCGAGTCTCATCGTGTCGGAAAACCTGTTTTTGCCCACGTGTCTAACGATCAAGGAATCGAAGTAGCCGTTCGGAGCGGGGTCGATATTCTTGCCCACACCACGCCGGCCGATAGTCTCTGGACTCCACTTTTTGCCGAACGGCTGAAGGAGGCCAACATGGCTCTCACCCCCACGCTCACTTTGTGGGAAGTCGAATACAAGGGTAGCGACCCTGATGAACTCAAGAGAGGGATGGGCAAGGCAACCGAACAGCTCAAGGCTTTCTCTCAAGCCGGAGGCCAAATCCTGTTTGGCACTGACGTCGGTTATATCGAACGGTTCGACACTTCCGAAGAATATGCGTGGATGTCTCGCGCGGGCATGAGCTTCCAGCAAATCCTTGCTTCTCTCACCGCAAACCCTGCGCAGCGATTCGGCTACTCAACCCGTCGCGGACGCATCGCGGAAGGGATGGACGGCGACCTCGTGGTCTTGCTTACGGACCCTCTACAAGACGCGACGGCGTTTTCTAAAGTACGCTACACGATTCTGGGCGGGAAGGTCATCTACTCTGAAAAGTAAGACCCTGGCAGCTCCCCGTTGTCCACATGGATGATTAACGACTTGAAGCACTCTGTCAGGCTTTTCTTTATCGATCCAAGTAGACAGCGAGGCTGGCAGGTTTTTTACGGATGACTTCTGGATTCGCTTGTCTGAATATCTGAAAAGCTGCATCAGGCGGAAGTCAAAATCAACCTTCGTCGAGCTCACGTGCAAGGAGTCGAGCCAACATTCCGCGTAAACACCCCTGGTCGTCTCGATGATAAGGCTGTGCCAAAAACGTGCTACTAAGTACCGGCCGTGCCCGCTGTCCCACGCACGGCACTTGGTTACCTGACGAGAGCCGTCAATTTGCTATCGGTGAATCGCCGGTTTTATGGTCCACAATTTTAAACAGCAGGAACGCATACACGGCGTTTGTGGATTCCGGCCTTGACGTTTCAATCCGAATCTTTTGCCCCTGCGGTATCTTGGAATTGCACGCAAGTTAGCCAGAAAGACCTTCTTTCGACTTATACTTCAATCAAATGAAATTGGAGCCTGGCACGAAATTGGGCCCCTACGAGATCACCGCGCTCCTCGGCGCAGGCGGCATGGGTGAGGTGTACGCAGCTCGCGATACCCGGCTGGAACGGGATCTGGCACTTAAAATCCTGTCAGCGGAGATGGCGGATGACTTCGAGAGGCTAAGCCGCTTCGAAAAAGAAGCTCGACTGGCATCGGCGCTCAACCATCCGAACATTGTCACGGTCTACGACATTGGGTCCAGCGGGAAGGTCCGATACATCGCCATGGAGCTGGTCAAAGGCTCGACCATCCGCGAACTTCTGCGCGACGGTCCTCTTACCTTGCAGCAGACACTGGATATCGCGGTACAAATTACCGAAGGTCTGGCCAAGGCGCACGAGGCGGGAATTGTGCACCGCGATCTGAAGCCAGAGAACGTTATGGTGACTCGCGATGGTCTAGCGAAAGTCTTGGACTTCGGACTTGGCAAGTATGATCTGTCGCACCTTGCAGCAAACTCGTGCACAACCATCGCTTTCGAAGGGCCCTTAACGATGGACGGAAGGATTCTTGGAACGGTTGACTATATGTCGCCCGAACAAGCTCTTGGCGTGTCGGTTGATTTCCGATCTGACCAATTCTCGTTCGGTAGCTTGCTTTGCGAAATGGTATCGGGCCAGAGACCGTTCCACCGCGCGAGTGCGGTGCAAACCCTCTCTGCGATCATCGAGGCTTCGTCCCAACTACCGGAAAGCCTCCAACTTCCGGGGCGGATGCGTGAAATCATCAATCGCTGTTTGGAGAAACACCCAGCGCAGCGATATTCCTCAACGCGAATGCTGGCAAGCGAGCTTCGTAGTGTCGCCAAGGCTCTGGGAGAGAATGCCGCACCGCATGCTCAGACCGAAGAACGGTCGCGCGCGGGGCGTGGCACGACACGGCAAAATATCCAGTTTTGTGTCACGAGCGATGGAGCCCGGCTGGCCTACGCATCGACTGGCGCGGGATATCCTCTGGTCAAGGCAGCTAATTGGCTTAATCATCTCGATTACGAATGGGACAGTCCACTCTGGAAACATTGGCTCGCTGAGTTAACCAAACACCATCGCCTGATTCGCTACGACGAACGCGGCAATGGTCTCTCGCAACGAGACGTGAAGCAAATGTCGTTTGAGCAGTGGGTGCAAGACCTGGAGGCGGTAGTTGCGGCAACCCGTGTTGATCGCTTTGCTTTGATGGGAATCTCACAAGGCGGGCCAGTAGCCATTGCTTATGCGGTACGCCATCCCGAGCGAGTGAGCCATTTGGTGCTCATGGGTTCCTTCTCGCGGGGCTTGATGGCGCGCGGAACAGAATCACAAATCGCAGCGCGGCGCGCCTTGCAGACGCTCGTGCGGCTCGACTGGGGCAAGAACAATCCCGATTTCAAGGCCATGTTCACCAGATTTTACATTCCGCACGGCTCTACGCCTGACCAGCAGCAGTGGTTCAACGACCTTCAACAGATATCTGCAACACCCGAGGGTGCGGCTCGTCTCATGACGTTGATTGATGAGATCGACGTCCGGCATCTATTACCCGAAGTTTCGGTGCCCACCATTATTTTCCACGGCACTCGCGATAAGGTGATACCGGCGGAAGAAGGGCGCATTCTGGCCGCCGAAATACCAAACGCACGTTTTGTTCCGCTCAACACGGGCAATCATATTCTTCTCGCGCAAGAACCGGCGTGGCCGGTGTTTCTGGAAGAACTCGAAGCGTTTTTGGGCTCACAAAGCACCTGAATCGAACGCGTCTCCTGGTGAAGCTGGCTTGATGCCGAAAATCAGCATCCGGCAACGTTCCCTTCGAAGCGTTCTAGTGCCTGGGTAAAACGCGCTTAGCGGACAATAAGGACCGGGGCGCGGATCAATTTGCCGTCAGATATCCGTGAACATCCACGAACATCTCCTTCGGGCACTAACAGCGCTCTACTAGTTAATAGGCTTCTGCTCAGAGGTGGTTTTCTGATCTGTCGGGAGCTCGACAGTGTAGTCACTCGGAGTTTCAAATAAAGACTTTGGTGGTTCCTCGCGTTTGATATCAGTGAGCGCTATCGTAGTCGTCGTTTTTAACTTCGGGTTGATGATTTTTTGAAGGACAACCTCTGCAATATCTTCCGAGACCCACGATTCCATTACAAATGTTGGTTTTCCGTTCCACTCTCCTTCAGTTCCGGTAACGGTCTCTCGATACCCGTGGGTCATGACGCCTGCGATCTCTTTGAACCCTAGGTCTTCTATCGTTCGGTTCGGCACCTGTCCGCGTGTCAAAAACTCATAAAGAGACGTGCCTGGTTTGCGTTGCCACGAAGGTAGGAACCCGTTGGGTATGATGCGTACAAGTTTCAGATCCGGGAAAACCTGTGTTTCTCGTCCTTTCTGGCAGTCCCAAATCCAAATCATCGAGTGTATCGCGGGTCCTTTTCGTGTCCAAGGTTTGGAATCATCCGCTGCATTGGCTCCACTGCTCGCGGGCTTATGAACTTTATTTACGATCAATCCTCCATAGTAGCGTCCGTTGCTGTCACGAGCCTGCAAGTTGCCGTCGCCGACGTTGTCTGGTTTCAACTCGGTTCCAGCGGGCGACTCAGATTCAATGTGCTCGACCATCTGCGCTGTAAAGGGCTTATCTTCATCACAAGCGCGTACCGACTGCCCCCGGACCACCACAGCATTAAAGAGAACGAACAGTATCGCGGCGCCGACCGCGCATTCTCTGAGTTTCTTTACACAGTTCAAACCGTAAGCCTCCAACCGATTATAAACGCGACAGCTTCCGATTCAAATCAAGTGCCTGATCAACGCTTATCAGATGGGACTTTGCCCGCGATCACAACAGCACCACAACTAACTCAGTCCTTGATTTCAACGAATGCCGGGGCTTCGCTGAAAAGAACTTCGATTACATCCTCTCCGATGGTGAGCGATACGTGAAGCACAGGGTTCAGGAATCGAGAGGGGGTATCTCCAAAGCCTGGCACCTGGCAGCGTCAGCTTGTTTCCAACGGTCAGGAAGCCAGACGTCGATGTCGCTTGCTGGCCATGAAGGGAGATTCATCAGCAGTTGCATGAAATAGAGTTGCGGATCCATCTCGTGCCGGCGGCAGCTGCTGGTCAAGCTGGCCAGGATCGCGGCGGTCCGTCCGCCGCGCGGGTTACCGACGAACAGCGAGTTCTTGCG
>JBEKSZ010000154.1:0-13845 GCA_049516615.1 Candidatus Acidiferrum sp.
GCACGGAGGATCATTGGTAGTCGCCCGCGCGTACGAGTTCTGCGCTGGAGTCAAAGGTCCGCCGCACAAGCACTCCACTGTGGAACGGGTATTTCTGGCGATGCTTGCTGGCCGTGGCGCGCTCGGGTACAGTCGGAAGAGTTTGCATGGGAGGCGTCATGCATGGACCGGTGGTGTGCACGCAGTGTGAGAAACCGGAACACGACTGCAGTTGCGAAAAATATTGCACGATTTGCAAAGGCCAGCACTCGGTGCGCCTGTGCAGCGACGGTTTATATTACTGCCCGGAATGCCGGGAAGCTTGTGATGTTTCTGTAGTCAGCAACCGTGAGTATTGAAGTCCAAGGCGGCGTGACGTTGCGGTTCTCCGCTGACGAACGGCTGGCAGCGGCGGCTGGAGGAGTAGCGCGCTATTATGCCGATGCCGCCGGAATGGAAGGCGAGGCGGTGGCCAAATTGCAACGGGCGACCGTGGCTGTTTGTCTCGCCTCGTTCGCACCAATTCCGAAAACGAGCGACGGGCTGTCCGTGGAGATAACGCGTTTCGCGGATCGCATCGAAGTAGCGGTAACCCGTCTCGGGGGTCCGGCGGAGGGCATCGAAGCGCTTCCCGGCATCGATCGCATCGACAGGGAGTCGCGAAGCGGCTCGAGCATAATCCGCCTGACGAAAAGTTTGTAGCCCCTTAGTAGGCCGCGCTGCAGTCCGGCGTTCCCGCCGCGGAGCCCGCTATTTGGGACTGCGCAGCCCTAGGTCTCCTGGAGCGTTCCGGGGCCCGCCAAAGGCCGCGGCGGACTACATCTTCAACGCAAAAGTGTTGTGCTGGATGAGCGAGGTCATCTGCGCGTCCGACAAACTCATGCGCAGTGTCACACGATCTCCCGCAGGGGTAACGCTGGCCTGGTCGAGGAGTTGCGCCAGATCCGGATTGTCTTTGCTCGATTGATACTTCTTATAAAGTAAGCCGGCTTGGATCAGCTGCCCGAGGGCGTTCGCGTCGTCCACAGAACCGCAAATCGCCTGGAACTTTCCGTCGATACCGCTTCCGGCGTTCACGGAGATAATCATGTTCTGCATGCGCGTGATCAGCTTCGCCGCATCGGGAAACTGCTGCACCTCCGGCGCGAGCTGCTGCATGGCCAAGCGTGTATAGGCGGCGTTCAGCACGGTCCACACAATCCCGCTACCGTTGGCCTCGGAAATCAATGGATAGATTTTGTCGTTGCGCAGCAAACTATCCTCCTGCCCAAAGTGCACTTCGACCATCTCTTCGAGCAGTTTGCGGTGGCCAAATGCCGCGGTGCTCGAATCGAAATACATGAAAAAAAGATCGTTGGAGCCAGAACCCGTACCGAAGGCGTACATCGTGTAGCCGCGCACATCGAATGTCGGCAGCTTCTGCTGTTTGAAATAATTCTTGGTATTGTCGGGAGTAAAATTCCCCAGGGCCACACCCACCACCTGTTCGCCAGTGGGTACGGCGGACGAACCGGCATTTTCTGTCTTGTCGGTCAATCCTTCTGGAGCCAGTCCCCAGGCCAACTCTTCGACTTGGGTGTTCGGATCGACGCCCGCCGAGGCCAGGAATTTCTCGAACTGCTTGAAGTTTTCCGGCAGCATTTGCTCTTGCAACTGGGGAAACCATTTCATGGTACGGGCCTTTTTCAGGTCCGCGTAACCAAACTCGCCAGTTTCCTTCGGAAAGAGCGCGAGTTTATCGGCTCCGAGTGTGCCCGCCGAGGCTGGTTTCGGCAACGCGAAGGCCGCCGCGAGCAGCAAGCTTGTTGCAGCCATCAGGCCGTGCGCGACAAGGCGATGGCCTCCAGTGCGTCTCATAGTGTGTAAGTTCATGTGTTGCTCCTTTCAAGGGACCGGAAGAAAGTTATTAAATGCCCGCGGCGTCTCCTGGCGCACCGCGTAACCAGCAATACTCGTAAGGCAAATTTGTCGGGCGCGGCCTCGGACAAAGGGCCTCGTCTTTTACCCGCCGCCAAGGCGTTGTTTCAGCCCCGCCAGTTTTTCGCGCACGCCCGTCACGTAGCCGGAATCCGCAATGCCGTCGAGGTTGATCTCCACGTTGGCCATAGCCCCGCGAGCCGCGGCGCTGGCCAGCAACTGCCCCACATCTAAGTCTGAACGCATGGATGCCGCAGCGATAGAGCGCAGTTGTCCCAGTTGTTCAAAAAGCGCAACTGTCCGTTCTGCCACTTCGAGTGGCACTTCTGCGGCCCCGTGCGTCGTCCGCTGCACTTCCTGATTGCGCAACTTGATCTCCTCGGCGTTGCTCTGCGGGAGTTTGCAGGCCTTCAGCACTTCCTCGTAAGCCACCGCATCGCGATCGATTGCGGCGGTGAGCGCATCCCTGGTCTTACGCAACCCGTCTAATTCCGCAGAAAGCTTGTCGACAAACGCCGCTTGCGATTTTTTCTTGCGCGAAAGGCCCGCGACCATTTGCCCCAGCGCTGCAGCGCCCGCCGCCGCGAATGCGGACATGCTGCCGCCTCCGGGGGTGGGTGTCGCTTCTGCCACCGTCTCGAGAAAAGGCCGCGCCAGCGCGGCCAGTTTGCCGCCCTCCTTGCCTTCTAGCGGCGAACCGGAGAGCGCGGCCGCCAATTTATTTTCAAACACCTGAGCGGGCGAAAAATCCTCCAGTTGCAGGAAATAATCCGCCGCCATTTCCATGGCTTTTTTCGGCACCAGGCCCACGATTTCGCTGCCCACCGGCGTGACGCCATAACGGGCGGCTTCACGCTTCACCATTTCATACACGCGATGCATGGGGGTCTGCTCGAAATCCGTCAGGTTGATCGAGACCTGCGCGAGATTGCGGGCCTTTAGTTCGACGCCCATCGATTTTACGTAGCGCAATCCGCCGGAAGAAAATCGGATGGCCTTTGCGATCTTATTGGCGATGCCTACGTCGGAGGTATTTAAATTGACGTTGTAGGCCACCAGAAATTTCCGTGCGCCCACCACCGTGACGCCCGCGGTCGGATGCAATTTCGGCTCGCCAACGTCGGGCTGGCGGTCGTGATTATTTTTCAATTGTTCGCGCAAACCTTCGAACTGTCCACGCCGCACGTTTTCCAGATTCACGCGATCAGGACGCGTGGCCGCTGCTTCATAGAAAAAGACCGGGATGCGATAGCGCTTCCAAAGCTCTTCGCCGGTGCGCCTGGCCAGCGCCACGCAATCCTCGAGCGATACACCCTCAATGGGAATGAAGGGAATTACGTCGGTAGCGCCAACCCGCGGATGCGCCCCCGAGTGCTCGTTCAGGTCGATCAACTGCATGGCTTTGCCGGCGCCGAGGATGGCGGCTTCCGCTACCGCATCCGGTTCTCCGGCCATGGTCACCACGCAGCGATGGTGATCCGCATCCATTTCGCGACCCAGAATATAGACGCCCGGGACGGCGCTCATGGCGCCTACGATGGCTTCGAGCTTTGCGGGATCGCGCCCCTCGGAAAAATTCGGCACGCACTCGATCAGTCTGGTCATAAGTATTCGTCTGCGCTTATCGCTTTCTTCATTTCTGAATTCTGCAGAATTTATTTGTTTACGTGAATGGCGCGTCCGCGCTTAAAGGTTAACGCGCAAGTATTCACTCCGAAATAATAGGGAATTTCGCGGTAATCCGCCACATCGAACGCTGCAAAGTCCGCCTGTTTGCCCACCTCCAAAGACCCAATTTTCTCCGTGCGCCGCAGGGCGTAGGCTCCGTTAACCGTGGCAGCCGTGATGGCCTCCGCTGGGGTCATCCGCAATTGCGTGCACGCCAGCGAAAGCACCATCGGCATGCTCAGGGTCGGGCTTGTTCCCGGATTGTAATCGGTAGCCAAGGCCACGATGGCGCCGGCGTCGATCAAAGCCCTGGCCGGAGCATACTTCTTGAGTCCGAGATGAAAATCGCAGCCGGGCAAGAGCGTCGCCACGGTGTCCGATCTTGTAAGCGCGCGGATGTCAGCTGCGTTCACCTGCTCCAGGTGGTCGCAACTGGCCGCGCCAACCTCCACGGCAAGCTGCGTCGCGCCGGTTCGCGCAAGTTGTTCCGCGTGCAAACGCGGCGCCAGCCCCAGACCTCTGCCGGCGTGCAATATACGCCGCGATTGCGCACGCGTGAATGCCCCGCGGTCACAAAACACATCGCAAAATTCCGCCAAGCCGGCGGCCGCAACCGCGGGCAGCATCTTTTCAGTCAACAATCGAATATAGCGCTGAGAGCCATCGCGCTTCGCGCGATACTCGGCGGGCACGACGTGCGCGCCGAGGAAGGTGGAGGCGATCTCAATCGGCTGCTCGATGGCCAGACGGCGATGCAGTTGCAGAATTTTTAACTCGCTGGCGAGGTCCAGTCCGTAACCACTCTTGGCTTCAATTGTGGTGGTGCCATTTTCGGCGAATCGCCTGAGAGCCTGCAACGCTCGCCCTTTGAGCGAGCGAGCGGTCGCCGCGCGCAATTTCTGTACAGAATTGAGAATCCCTCCGCCCTTGCGAGCGATTTCCTCGTAGCTCGCACCATGGATTTTCAGTTCGTACTCTTCAGCGCGGCTGGCTGCGTGCACGAGGTGGGTGTGCGAGTCAACGAATCCCGGGAGCACCACGCGCCCCTTGAGGTCGAGCTTTTCCGCAGTCCGCGATTCCGGGAGGGCCTCGACGGCTTGGCGTTTTCCGACGGCCAGAATCACGCCCGCACGAACCAACAAAGCCCCATCCGCGATGATGGCCAGCTCGGAAAGGGCCTGGCCCCGCCGCGGGCCGCGCCCGCGCAAGGTCAGAAGCTGAGAAACACCAGTGATGAGAAGTGTGCCGCTCACTCCTGAGCATTATGAAGGAGCCGCGGCCAGGTTGCACGGCGGCACATTTTCATTATTGCATCCGGGGTGTGGCGGGTCAGGCGCTGGCGGCTTTGCCACGATAGGCGGGGGCGAGGAGGTCTTCGGCGAATTGCTCAAAACTGGTTGGCGTGGTGTTGGCCTGCGAGCGAGGCTCCTCGCCGACAACGATGCCGTCGTTGAACCCCTGGTACATTTCGATGAAGGTCTGCGCGGTTTTCGCCGAAACTCCCATCTGCAGCAGTGCACCTTGCGCTTGAGCGTAGGGGAATTGCAGGTACGGGAGCTCCGCCTTGCCGATCGCGCGACCGATGATGGCTGCGACCTCGCTTGGACTCATATCCCGCGGACCAAGCAGTTCGCGAGTAGATTTGCCGCTGAAATCGAGTTTCAACAAACGCTCGGCCGCGTACGCGCCGATATCGCGCGTGGCGATCATGGCCATCTTCAAATCCGCTTTGAGCGGGCTTCCAAAAATTCCCATATTCCTCAGAAGATCGAGGCTAGACAGTTCGTTCTCCATGAAAAACGCGGGCCGCAGGTGCAAGACGTTCAGCGCGCTGACGCGATTCAGCTTTTGTTCCAAACCATGCAGACCAGCGATCGGACCCGTCCCGGAAGGGACCTGCGCGCCGATGCTGCTGAGGTTGACGGCATACTGCAGACCGGATTGTTTGACCGCGGAGGCCAGAGCGTCGGTGGCTTGCTCCTGCTGCGCGCGATAGTCCGGCGAAAACAGATCGGGAGGGATCATCAGGAATGCTGCGCGAACTCCCGCAAAGGCTGCCGCTAGCGCCGGCACGTCGTTTTTGTCGGCGATGTGAGCCTGCGCTCCGCTGGCGGTGAATTTCTGAAGTTTTTCCTGGTTGCGTCCGACGACGCGGACCTTTTCCCCTTGGCCCAGCAGCGCATTGGCGATCACCGACCCGATATTTCCCGTGGCACCAAGAATCGCGTACATGTTCGGGCTCCTCCTGCGTTCAGCGAGTTGGATGCGCGCATCGCGCGCGAGGGTACCCGGCGGGACGTCGCAACTGCCGGCCTGGGGTTCCCGGCGAGGCTAGGATTGTGGCGGAATGGGAATTCTCACGCCATGTTCCCTGGCAAAGCGCGAAGCTTCGGGGTAACCCGCGTCGACGTGGCGGATGACGCCCATGCCGGGATCGTTGGTGAGCACGCGCTCGATGCGCGCGGCCATTTCCTTTGTGCCGTCGGCAACGGTGACCTGCCCGGCGTGTTGCGAATACCCGATACCTACTCCTCCGCCATTGTGAATGGAAACCCACGAGGCGCCGCTGGCGGTATTAAGAAGCGCATTGAGCAACGGCCAATCTGCTATCGCATCCGAGCCGTCGCGCATCGACTCAGTTTCTCGATATGGCGAGGCCACCGACCCGCAATCGAGATGATCCCGCCCGATCACAATCGGCGCCTTCAGCTCGCCGCGCGCCACCAAAGCATTCAACCCCAAGCCAAACTTGTCGCGTTCTCCGTAACCCAGCCAGCAAATCCGCGAAGGCAATCCCTGAAACTTCACCCGCTTCTGTGCCAGCTTGATCCACCGAGCAAGGTGCGCATCTTCGGGAAACATGTCGAGTACCAATTGATCCGTTCGCGCAATATCAGAAGCTTCTCCGGAAAGTGCCGCCCAGCGAAACGGTCCCTTGCCCTCGCAAAACAATGGACGAATATACTCCGGTACGAATCCGGGAAAGTCGTAGGCGTTCTTCACTCCCTGTTCAAAGGCAAAGGTCCGAATATTGTTTCCGTAGTCGAATGTCACCGCGCCCAATTTCTGCAGCGCCAGCATGCCTTCTACGTGCGCGGCCATGGCCGCCATGGAATGCTTCTTGTATTCCTCGGCATCGCTCTTGCGCAGCTCGAGCGCCGCCGCCAAGGTCATGCCATTCGGCACATAGCCGCCAACCGGATCGTGCGCGGAAGTCTGGTCCGTCAGCACATCCGGCACCACGCCGCGCTCGGCCATCTCCGGAATCAAATCCGCACAATTGCCCACCAATCCGACGGACGTGGCTTCGCCCTTGCGCACCGCATTCTTCAAAATGCGCAAAGCCTCATCTAGATTGTTGACCATCACATCGCAATATCCCGTCTTCACCCGACGCTTGATCCGCTCCGCATCCACGTCAATTCCGAGGAACGCCGCGCCGTTCATCGTGGCGGCCAGGGGTTGCGCTCCTCCCATCCCGCCCATACCGCCAGTGACCACCAGCTTCCCCGCCAAATCACCGCCAAAATGCTTTCGCGCGCACGCCGCGAAGGTCTCGTAAGTGCCCTGTAAAATTCCTTGCGTGCCGATGTAAATCCAGCTCCCCGCGGTCATTTGCCCGTACATCATCAAACCCGCGCGATCCAGTTCGCGGAATTTATCCCAGTTGTTGGCGCAGCCGACCAGGTTGGAGTTGCACAGCAGGACGCGCGGCGCATACTCGTGTGTGCGAAAAATCCCTACCGGCTTGCCAGACTGAACGAGCAGCGTCTCATCGTTCTCCAACTCCTGCAGCGTCCGCACAATGGCATGAAAACATTCCCAATTCCTGGCCGCCTTGCCCGTGCCGCCGTAAACCACCAGATCTTCCGGCTTCTCCGCCACCTCGGGATCCAAATTGTTCATGAGCATGCGCAGCGCGGCTTCCTGCTGCCAGCCTTTGCAGGAAATCTGCGTCCCGCGCGCAGCCCGAAAGGGCCCCTTCGACAGTGCGGTCCCTGTCAGCGCATCCGAAAAAGTACTGCTCATATGGGAACTCCCGAGCTGCGACCTGATTTCATACTATAGCAGTCCGCACAACTTCCGATGACGACGCGCTTCGGCGTCAGGCGCGTTAGACGGACGCCCCCGATCCTAAGGCCGGTGCGGACGCGGGCCCGCAAGCCTGCACTGATGGCCAGGGCCGCCCCTGGCCGAATTGTCAGTAACCAATGGCCCCCCAGCGAGGCAAAATGGGCTTATGGCGACTCGCGCCGTCGTAAAATCTGGTGGCCGGCTTGCAACTCTTCACCCCTCAACCCGCCTCAAATGGAGGTACCTCTCTGGAGAGAAGCACACGGTCGAAACCAGCATTCGACCTCGTTCGAAGGGACAGGTCATGGCAATGTTGCTCAAAGCTGTCTGCCGGACAGCTCCGCTTCTGGCTGGTTCGTTAGCAGCAATTCTCCTCTTCGCCGGTTCGCTGTGCGCGCAGGCTCCCGCGCTGCGCCTTTCCGAAAAGATTGACAACTCGCAGCGCGTTGTGCTCCCCGGCAGTCATCCGCCGATGGCCCGCCCGGAATCGGATGCCGGGCGTATGCCATCGGGAACCCCGTTGCAGGGCGTTGGCATCGTATTCAGCCGCTCGCCCGGGCAGGAAGCGGAGTTGCAAACCCTGCTCTCGGCGCAACAGGATCCCGCCTCACCGCTCTACCACAAGTGGCTTACGGCTGATCAATTTGCCGCGCGCTTCGGGGTTGCCGACGGCGACATCGCCAAGGTCGAGTCCTGGCTCGAGCAGCAGGGTTTTGCGATTGATGGCGCCTCGCGCAGCAAGGATCGCGTCACCTTTTCTGGCACGTCGGATCAAGTCGAAGCCGCTTTTTCTACCGAGCTCCACTACTACAACACAAACGGCAAAAAGCACTTTGCTCCTGCCACGGATCTTTCCCTTCCTGTGGCGCTTTCTCCTCTGGTACAAACGGTCACCAATCTCTCGACATTCCGCCCCAAGCCGCACCTGAAGATCAGCGCGCCGCGCCGCGCTCCCAGCGCCGATTTCACCTCCAGCCAGACCGGGGAACATTTTCTGACGCCCGGTGACATCGCCACCATCTATGACATTAAGGCTGCGTATAACGCGGGATACACCGGATCCGGGAAGTCTATCGCAGCAGTGGGCCAGTCGGAGATCGTTCTATCCGATATTGAGAATTTTCAGAAAGCGGCAGGGTTGCCGGTCAGGGATCCGACTGTGCTTCTGGTTCCCCATTCGGGGACTTCGGCCATCTCGACTGGTGATGAATCCGAATCCGACATCGATCTTGAATATTCCGGAGCCATCGCCAAAGGCGCCACAATCTATTTCGTTTACGTGGGCAACAGCCCGAACTACAGCGTTTTTGATTCGCTCAACTACGCCATTGAGAACCAGACCGCCGCAGTGATTACCATCAGTTATGGCGATTGCGAGTCCGATCTCGGCGCCGGTGAGTATGCCTCGCTGAACGCCAAGCTCGCGCAGGCCGCCGCGCAGGGGCAAACAGTGGCCACTGCGGACGGTGACAGCGGGTCGACCGACTGCTACGGAAACACCGATCAGACGACGGCGGAGCAACAGGCCCTCGCGGTCGATTTTCCCTCAAGCAGCCAGTATGTGACCGCCATGGGCGGCACTGAGTTTTCTGCCGCGGATGTCGCTGTCGGAAATAATACGTTCTGGGCAGCCCAAAGCAGCGCGGACATCATCAGTTCCGCGCTCTCCTACATTCCGGAACAGGTCTGGAACGACGATTCCGCCTCCGGCGGTCTCTCGGCCGGAGGCGGTGGGGTCAGCAGCTTCACTTCCCGGCCCAGTTGGCAAGCCAACGTCCCCGGCATTCCCGCTGGCGCCTTCCGCCTCGTACCCGACCTGTCCCTGACGGCCTCGCCGAACAACGCGGGATTCCTTTACTGTTCGAGTGATTCCTCGCTGGATATCAACGGGAGTTGTTCGAATGGGTTTCGCGATGCCAACAATCAATATCTCACGGTCGCCGGCGGCACCAGTTTCGACGCGCCGATTTTCGCCGGCATGGTGGCCATCATCAACGAAAAACTGAATTCGAGCGGCCAGGGTGTTGTCAGTGCCATCCTGTACACCCTGGCGCAAAACGCCGGCACCTACGCTTCGGCGTTTCACGATATCACCAGCGGCAGCAACGAATGCACCGCGGGGCCAACGTACTGTTCGGCCGCTGGCGAATCGGAATATCCAGCCACCACCGGTTACGACCAAGCTTCCGGCCTCGGTTCGGTCGATTTCAACAATTTGTTGAGCTCCTGGCCGGGTTCAAATTCGTCGCCCCTGGTCACCACCACCACGCTTTCGGCGGCCACAACGACGCCGGCTCCTGGAAGCAACGACGCGATCACCATCACGGTGACTTCCGCCTCCGGAACGCCGAGCGGCACGCTCGCCATCTCCGTCGATGGCGTCACGCAAACTTCGTCGCTGGCCCTGTCGGGCGGCTCGGCGGTCTTCACGTTCGACTCCACGGCTACCGGCTCTCATACCGTGACCGCCACCTATTCCGGGGATGCAAACTACTCTTCTTCGACGGGCTCCGTGACCTTGACGGTTTCTAGTTCTCAGAAGACGTTCACGCTAAAGGCCACCAGCCCCACGGTCACCGCGGGTAACTCGGTCTCTTCGACGGTGACCGTAACCCCGGAGAATGGCTACACGGGGACCATCACATGGACAGTCTCGAGCAGCCCCGCGATCTCGAACGCCTGCTTTGTGCTGCCCAATACCACCGTCTCGGGTTCTTCCGCCGTCATGGCCAGCCTCACCATCTACACCAGTTCGTCGGCCTGCGCCGCCGCGGCAGCGACAGACGCGCCCGGCGGCAAACGCAAACTGGGCGGCGTTGCGCCGACCGCGTTTGAGGAAAATCTTCCGGCGTTGCCCCCTGCGCTCCGTCTCGCGGGCACCAGCTGGGCCTTCGCCGGGCTCTTCTTGGTCCTCCTGCTGCGTCTTAAGTCTCAGAGCAGGGGCGCATGGAGCCTCGGTGTGCTGCTGCTCGCCGTGCTGGGAGCGGCGCTGTCAGGTTGTTCAAACGCAGGCTCCGCCTCTTCGCCCACGACCCCCACTGGTTCTGAGGCTCCCACGGGCACTTACACGTTGACCATCGTCGGCAAAGACTCCACATCTGCGTCCATCAGCGCTTCGACCACGGCCACCTTGAATATCGACTAGTTCCGTGGTCGAAGGCGCCCTGGTCCTTCAGCGCCGAGCGACATTTGGTTCCTTTTGGGGATAGAATGCCGCAACCGGTGGTTCTCGGAGGAGGGGTCATGGACAGTGAGAGACGATGCGCAGAACGGCATCCGTTCGTAGCATCCGCGGAAGTCGAGGACCTCTCTGTAGGTTCGCGCCTGCCTACGCGGGTCAGCGATCTAAGTGCCGGAGGTTGCTATGTCGACACCATAAATCCGTTTCCCGACGGCACCGGCGTGCGGGTAAAAATCTTCACCGCTACGCAACTGTTCGAAGCTTGCGCGACGGTCGTGTACTCGCACCTGCACTTGGGAATGGGACTGAATTTTCGCGAACTCGCGCCCGAGCAGCAAGCCCTGCTGCAGAGCTGGCTGCCTGCCGACGCGCCTTCGCAGATGCCAACGAAAGCTTGAACCTGGGGGGATCTGCCGTGATGGATTTCGGCAGGGTTGGATCGAGTGCGCTATTTTGAACACTCGAGTCCCATTCACGCCATAAGATAAAGACCTTGAGCACGCTCCGTTTCTCCCTTCTAGCCCAAAGCCCCCGGCCATCGTCGTTGCGCGCGGCAATCAAGGGAGTGCGCCTGCGGGCGGGCCGAACGCCAATAAACAGTTGCCGGGGCAATGTGGCGATTCCCGTGTCCACGTCATCCAATATCTGTTTGCGCGCTCGAACCGATGCCGCGGCGCTTGCCTGGCGAGACAGGTCTGGAGCGATGGATGATTCCTTTTTCGATTCTCGATTTGGCGCCCGTGCCTGCAGGCGCCGTCCCGGCCGAGGCCTTGCGCAACTCCTTGGACCTCGCGCAGCATGCCGAAAGGCTGGGCTACCGGCGGTACTGGGTGGCCGAGCATCACAGCATGCCAGGCATCGCCAGCGCCGCCACGTCCGTGGTGGTCGGCTATCTGGCGGGCGGGACGAAGTCGATCCGCGTCGGCGCCGGCGGCATAATGTTGCCCAATCACGCCCCGCTCGTCATCGCCGAGCAGTTTGGAACCCTCGAATCGCTTTATCCCGGACGAATCGACCTCGGTCTCGGCCGCGCGCCAGGCACCGATACCTCCACGACGCGGGCGCTGCGTCGCGACAGCAAGTCGAACGGCGACGATTTCCCGCAACTGGTCGAAGAGCTGCGGTCCTACTTCGCGCCCATATCTCCGGGCCAGCGAGTTCGCGCCGTACCGGGCGCAGGTCTGAACATTCCGATCTGGATACTGGGCTCGAGCCTGTTCGGCGCACAACTGGCCGCACAACTCGGCCTGCCCTTTGCGTTCGCGTCGCATTTCGCTCCCGGCGATTTGCTGCAGGCGGCACAATTGTATCGCGCGGGATTTCGCGCCTCGGCTCAATTACAGAAGCCCCACATGGCGTTGGGCATTAATGTGGTGGCTGCGGAAAGCGATAGAGCCGCACAACGAATTTTCACTTCGCATCAGCAGGCCTTCGTAATGTTGCGTCGCGGCGCTCCCGGACAAATCCCGGCGCCCATCGACGATATCGGCGCTTTCTGGACCCCTGCAGAGCAGGCCATGGCCAGCCAATCGCTGTTGTGTTCGGCCATCGGCTCTGCGGAGACCGTCGCGCGCAAATTACAAAAATTTATCGAAGTGACTGAGCCGGACGAGTTGTTCATTACCGGCCTGGTCTACAAACATGCCGACCGTCTGCGCTCCTATGAGATCGTTGCCGAACTCCGCAAGGGCATGGCCGCCGGAAACAAAGAGCCTCGCCTAGAAGTTGCCCTCTGACGGGTGGAGCACTGGCTGCGCTCTGCGGGCCTCGGCGCACATCGTCCCCGAACAAGAAAAGGCGGCCCAAAAATCAGGCCGCCTCTCTTTCGTGATCTTGCCGAGCTCGGGACGCTAGCTGCGCCCCTAGAACCTCTCTCGGTGATCTTAGTACATGCCACCCATGCCGCCGGGGCCACCAGGGCCACCCGCGCCAGCACCAGCCGCCGCCTTAGACTCTTCTTTGATGTCGGCGATGAGTGCTTCGGTGGTCAGCATCAGGCCCGCAATGGACGCTGCGTTTTGCAGCGCCAGGCGGGTGACCTTGGCCGGGTCGATGATGCCCATCTTGATCATGTCGCCGTAGTCGCCGGTTTCCGCGTTGAAGCCGAAGTTCTCTTCCTTGGACTCGCGTACCCGACCGATCACAACGGCGCCTTCGTGGCCGGCGTTGAGAGCAATCTGGCGAGCGGGCTCTTCAAGAGAGCGGCGCACGATACCTGCGCCAACGGCCTCGTCATCGTGGAGCTTGAGCTTCTCGACGACCGAGATGCAGCGCAGCAACGCCGAGCCGCCGCCGGGAACAATACCTTCCTCGACTGCAGCGCGTGTGGCGTGCATGGCATCTTCGACGCGAGCCTTCTTTTCCTTTAGTTCGGTTTCGGTAGCCGCGCCGACTTTAATGACGGCCACGCCGCCGACCAGCTTGGCAAGGCGCTCCTGCAACTTCTCCTTGTCGTAGTCGCTGGTGGTGTTTTCAACCTGGGAGCGGATCTGCTTCACACGGCCCTCGATGTCCGCGGACTTGCCGGCGCCTTCGATGATCGTGGAATTGTCCTTGTCGATGGTGACTTTCTTGGCGCGGCCGAGGTCCTCAAGCTTGACGTTCTCGAGCTTGATGCCCAGGTCTTCGGTGATGGCCTTGCCGCCGGTCAGAATCGCGATATCGCCCAGGATGGCCTTGCGGCGATCGCCGAATCCCGGAGCCTTGACGGCCGCGACGTTCAACGTGCCACGCAGCTTGTTCACTACCAGGGTCGCCAGGGCCTCGCCCTCAACGTCCTCGGCAATGATCAACAGCGGCTTGCCGCCGCGCGCTACCTGTTCGAGCAGGGGCAGAAGATCCTTCATGGCGCTGATCTTCTTTTCGTAGATCAGGATGTAGGGATCCTCCAGAACCACTTCCAGGCGCTCTGCGTCAGTCACGAAATAGGGGCTCAGATAGCCGCGGTCGAACTGCATTCCGTCCACGGTCTCGAGTCCGGTGTGCATGGTCTTCGACTCTTCGATGGTGATGACGCCATCCTTGCC
>JBEKSZ010000155.1:0-13228 GCA_049516615.1 Candidatus Acidiferrum sp.
CTGAGCCTCTCCGTGCTGCTGTTTGTCTCGGTTTATCCCGCGATTGCGGACTCTACCGCTTCCTACACCGGCAGCTTGGCGAGTTCGTCGGATGTCTACTCACTGGTCTTCAACGTAGGCGGGACGACCGGCCAAACGGTCACTGTCCAGACCTGGAGCTTCGGTGGCGGCGTAAACGCAGCGGGAAACACCATCCCCGCCGGCGGCTTTGATCCCTTTGTGGCAATCTTTGACGGCACTGGGCCGACCGCTCTGCGGCGATGTAACCATAAGCCTGTTGCTGGGGCCCGGCGCGTACACGTTGGTTCTGTCCGACGCAGTGAACGTCGCCAACGCCGTCTATGACAACGGCACCCTCGGCGAAGGCTTCTCCGACTTCACCGGCGGCGTCCTACAGACCTGCAATACCGACAATTCTGGCGACACCACCTGCGCCAACGACACCTCCAACTTCGCCTTCGACCTAACAACCAAGGGCGGCTCGACGACGCCCACTCCTGAACCATCCTCAGCGACGCTTTTGGCAGTGGTCCTGCTCGCAGCCGTGATTCTCCGATGCAGCAAATGGGCACGCAAGCCACAGATTCCTGAGTTCACACACCATCTAGAAATTACCTTCGGCGAGTGAGAAATGAAAACTCTGCGACGCTTCTTGATGGGCCTCATCACCCAAGCGGCGGACAACCATGCCCGGACCGCAGTGGCCCTACAATGCGGTGCCGTCGGATCGACTGGAGTCCAGAACGCCGCCTGCTCACTAGCCAACGGACGAACGAGCGCCATTTTTGCAATCCCGCCAGGCCAACGATTGGTCATCGCGCCCGGAGACACCGTGCATTCCGGCCCTGTTCTACGGCGCTACATGCGAGTTCGTGGCGGGGGCGATGTGGTTACGCAATGGCTGCAACCGATCCTGAGATTTGTTGATTGACGCATTTAGTCTGACCACGATTTAAAGGAGAACCGGCATGACCAACATCTTGAAGAGAATCACCATGGGTCTCGGCGGTATCGTTCTCGGGGCGCTTCTCTTGGCCCTCGCAGAACCCAAAGCCGCACACGCCGTCGTCAGCGCGCTGGTCACGGTGGGCAACACTTCCGCGAATCCCGTTCCCACGTTTGACTCCGGCGACCGCTTTCAAGCTGACGTTTGCTCCGCCTCGGGTCCCGTTACCGCCGCCACGAGCTTTTGCGGCACCAATAGTTCCGCCAACTTTCTCGTCCCGACCAGCACCGCCAGCGGGGCTACCGTCAAGCGCCTCATCGTCGACAACGTCTCCGGCATCTGTTCGAACTACAACAATCCCGCCCTCTTTATTAAAACGGTTCGCCTCATAGGGCAATTTGTTCCCGACTCCGTGCCCAACGGAGAGTCCGGCGCGGTGCATTACCTGCCCATCGTCGCGGCCCCGTATAGCTACACAAACGGCCCCGGCTTCGGTCCCGCTCTCAACAATGTCCCGGAGACCGATTACGCATTCGGCCAGAGCACGCGTTTCTCGTTTAATCCCGGCGACACCGTGTCCTTCGACTTCTTCTATTTCTACCCGAGTGGTTCCTTCGATGGCGGCTGCTACGGTCGCATCGAGGGCACGCTCGCCACCGAATAATTTCGCCCCGTTTGTAGCAGGTCAGAATAAAGGAGAAGATGGAAAATGAAACATCTGCAACGCTTTTTGATGGGTCTCGGAACCGTCGTACTTCTCGCCGTGTCGCTGCAACTGGCCGCACCCAAAGCGGTTCACGCCGTCGTCAGCACCCTGGTCACCATAGCCAACACGCCGTCCAATCCCGTCTACACCACGGACGCCGTGAACTCGGAGAACCTCCTCCAGGTTACCTGCGCGATGTCTTTCGCCAGCAGCAATGGCAGCGATATCTCCAATAAAAACTGCTACACAGTTCCCGCCGGCCAGCGCGCCTTGATCGAACAGGTCGACGGCATCTGCAGCACGCAGACCGGCACCGCCATCGCCAACGTAAATCTCTACGTAGACCCGCAAACTCAGCACCAGCTTCCCTTGACTCTGGAGAATGGAAGCACCGACCTGAATTTCTACACCTTTAGCGTCCCATCCCATTACTATTCGGCCGTCAACGCTACCTTCATGACCTATGCCGGCGCCTCGCCCGGGGCAGCCGCGAATTGCTACGTCAACGTATCCGGCCGTCTGATGCCTGCAAATTAGCGGCCACTTACTCTTGCCCTTAAGTCCCGCCTCGCAGCCCGAGTCGCAGAATCTGATTTGGCTGCGGGAAAGGAAAAAACGGCTCTGCACAGGAATTCGTAGAGACCCGCATTCTAGGCGGCTTTCTTAAGAACGATGAATTCGGTCTTGGTGAGCGCCATGCGTTGCGCCTTCAGATCTCGCTGCGCTATTTGAAGTGTGCGCTACCCAGCGGCGAAGGTCTCCCGCCAAAGTTAGTGACTACCGTCTGTAGAGGACTGGAGGATTATGCGATAGAAGTCGTTCAGTTCTGCCGTTCGCCCTACAAATGTTGCCCGCCAACGGCCGCCGAAGATGAGGCATGCCAAATCGGTCAGCTTGGGGTTATCAATCGGGGTCAATTGCATACAATAGGCTTCGCTTTCGTTTCGGCCCAGGAGAATGGGTGCCCCGAGGATTGTCCCTTTGCGAACCATCTTCGTTCGATAGATGTATGCGAAGTTGCGATAAAGGGTCTCTCGTTCGATATCCGTGCTTGGAGGATGAGAGTTGGGAGCCAGGGTGGCCATCGCTCGCATAGAAGGCCTGGAGAAGACGGTAAGCGGCCGCCTAAAAATAAAGAGCACGTTTCCGGCGGTATGAGCGGTCCACCTCGGAGGGACAAAAATACGCGACTGGCTAAAGGTCACCTTGTCTCCCAGGGTTAAGTGCCACCACAGTGCAGACAAAGGGTAGGCAAAAATCAAGAGGGCCAAACCCACCATCATTCCGAGCGACACAGTCGCTGCTACGCGAGTCGTCACAGTAGCTCCGTTGTTCCTATCCGCCAGGCTAACTTATCGTCTCATCGAAATTGACCAGATATCGTCGCTCAGGTCTTGCAGAGTTCCTTAACCCCTTCCGACGAACGAACTTACAATCGTCGGGACACCGCCGCCAAACCCGACCTTCACCCACCTGTAGGGGATCAGGCGCAGCAACAAATCTCGCCAACATGGGGCGTGAGAAAGTGTGACAAACGCTTGAAAACATTGCCGATAACACAGCAGCAGAGCATACGGCGGCAATCCTGGCCCGTTTGTCTGCCCGAGGAAACTCCAGCCATAACGCACCTGTTTACAAATTCCTGCACAGAGCCGAAAAAAGGAAAGGAACAAGTATGAAACGTTTGACGCGTTTCCTGGCCGGTCTCGGGGCAGTGCTAGTCGCCGTTATCGTACTGCAGCTGGTTGTCCCCAAAGCGGTGCACGCCGTGGTGAGCACGCTGGTTACGGTCGCGAATACGGCGGCGAATCCTGTGCCTGTGGACACCACGGCGGATGGCAGAGGCAGCGTCGCGCTGGTCCAACAGTTGAACGCGCCCACGACCTCCGGGGTCCAGGTGTTTCAGAACGTCACTGACCTCAGCACGTTTGTCGTGCCCGCAGGCAAACGATTCATGATTGATCAGGTTTCTGCTCAAGTGCAAAGGCAACCGGGTGGTCAGCCCCTCCTCATCATGCAGAGCAACCAGGGGAGCGGGCATCTCTTTCTTATATACCGCTCACCTTGGTTCCTGCGGCGACGACGGAAAGCGTTCTAAATTTAAACGCGTATGCGGCGCTGGAAAAGGTAAGCCTGTTTGTGGATCCCGGCGGCCCATTTGAGGTGTATTTCACGTCACAAACGCCGAACTCGGTTGCGGTGGCAAATGTCTTGGTTGTCGGACACCTGATCGATTGCGGAGGCGGATGCGCGGGGCAATAGTTCGATTCCGAGATCCGCGAGTGCGAGGAACGACTGGTGATCAAGCCGCGTAGGAGAACGATAAAGTGTAAATTCTGCAACGCTTCTTGATGGGCCTAGCAAAGTATTCTACTGCCCGCATTCTCGCCGCAACTCTCAGACGAGGTTCAACCACCAGACAATTCGCTCCTAGTCCGCAAATGCCGTGCCGTCAACAGCTTCCGCACCCCCCCGGGGGGAGTTCACACACTGAAAGTCCACGTATCGTTCGCCCATCAACCCTTCGCAACTCCCCGCGGCCTCCGCCATCCATACGTGTTACACTCCCACCAAACCCAAGGGACCCCCATGTCGTCAGACATTCCTGCTCAGCGCAAACCCGCCAGCGGTGTTTCCTATCGCTTCGGCCCGTTCGAGGTGAACGCCGCCGCCGGCAACCTTTTGCGCCAAGGCCGCCTGGTCAAACTGCAAGATCAGCCCTTCCAGTGTCTGCTCGCCCTTCTCGAGCGCAACGGCGAAGTTGTCTCCCGCGAGGAACTCTGCCGCCGCCTCTGGCCAGACGACACCTTCGTAGATTTTGACAAGAGCCTGGGAGTGGCGGTCACCAAGCTGCGCGGCGCCCTCGAAGACGACGCCGAGCGTCCCACGTTTATCGAAACCGTCCCGCGCAAGGGCTATCGCTTCCTTACTCCGGTCGAGCGCATTTTCCAGGAGCCGACGATTGCTCACGCGCCCCTGGCGCTGCCAAGCACCCCTCCGCCCCTTCCGACGGCATCCGCTGCCCGCAATCAGCCATCTCGCGTCAATATCACACAGGGGCTTTTAATCCTAACCGCCGCGGCTTTGCTCGTCGGAGCATTTGTATTCCGTTCGCTTCGTAGCCAATCTGCTTCCACTGCCGAAGCCAAGAATGCGTCCAGCATTCCGCAGATACGAAGATCTGTAGCCGTTCTCGGTTTTCGCAACCTGCCCGGGAGGAAAGACGAGGATTGGTTGTCGCAAGCTTTTTCAGAAATGGTCAGCACGGAATTGGCGGCGGGTGGAGGGCTGCGCGTGGTATCCGATGAGGACGTAGCACGCGCCAAACGCGAAGTTCTGATTCGTAGCGGGGAGACGCTAGCGAAATCCACGCTGGAACAATTGCGGAAAAATCCGGGTGCGGATGTCGTCGTGGTCGGGTCGTACACCACGATGTTGGGAACGCGGGGGGATCGTATCCGACTGGATATTCGTCTGCAGGATACCACCAGCGGAGAAACCGTTGCGGAAGAAGCGGTTACGGGCAGCAAAGACGATCTGTTTGAGCTGGTCGCGCGGGCGGGATCTCACCTTCGACAAAATCTTGGCGTGGGGACGCTTTCAGGAGACAGCGCGAATGGTGTGCAGGCCTCGCTACCCGCCAACCAAAACGCAATTCGTTATTACTCGGAAGGCAAAGCGCGACTCTGGGATTTCGACCTTATCGGCGCACGGGACCTGCTGGTTAAAGCGGTCGCTGCGGACCCCAGTCACTCTCTCGCCCATGCCGCCCTCTCGAACGCGTGGTTGCATTTGGGATACAGATCGAAGGCTGCAGCCGAGGCCAAGCGAGCTCTGGACCTTTCCCGGAACTTGCCACAGAGCGAAAAACTGCTTATCGCAGCGTCGTACTGGGAGTTGTCGAGCGACCTGCCGCGGGCAGTGGAGGTCTATCGCTCGCTTTTCGAGTTGCACCCGGACAGCCTGGAGTACGGATTAGATTTGGCCCGCGCCCAGTACCAGCTGAAACCCGAGGATGCCTTGGCCACTTTGAAATCTCTCCGCCAGCTTCCACCTCCAACGGGAGATGATCCGCGTATCGATTTACTCGAGGCGTCGGCGCAGCTTACGCAAAATGTCGTTGCCGCGCGAGCTGCCGCAAATCGGGCCCTGACAAAAGGTACCGCTCTCGGTTCTCCTTTTATCGTTGCCCGTGCCTACGGAATCCTGTGTCAGCAGGGCTCCAGCCTTGGTGTCTCTACCGCAGAGACTATCAGTGACTGCCAAAAAGCCAAAGATAGCTATGCCGCAGAAGGCGACCGGAATAATGAAGCGAGAACGTTAAATGATATGGCTGGCATCTATTACGAGCTAGGCGATCTTCATAAGGCGGAGTTCATGTGGCGCGAAGCGGCGAAGGAGTTTCGCCAAAACGGGGGAGCGGAAGAGCTCGCCGCAACCTCGAATAACATCGGAGCTGCTTTCTTCCAAGAAGGCCGGCTCCCTGAAGCGAGGAAAATGTTCGAGGAATCCATTCCAAGTTATCAGGCCGCGGAGGACAAGAGCGGTTTGGCGCTGGTGCTCAACGATCTGGGTGATCTCTCGACGCTTCAAGGCAATCTGGACCGTGCGGAAGCCGCCTATAAGCAAGCCAAGGCATTTGCGAATGAGGTCGGCGACAAGAGCGCTCTTGCCTACGTGGACTCGGGACTTGGTGATCTGCAGAGGGAACGCGGCGACCTTGCGGGTGCCAGGAAATCCTACGAGGAGTCTCTGACTCTGCGAACTCAGACGGGGGAGCGGCAGGCGGAAGCGGAAACTCAGGTCCACCTCGCCAAGCTCTCCATCGACGAAGGGCATGCCTCCGACGCAGAATTATCGCTGCGCAAGTCGATCACCCAGTTCCATCAGCAACAGCAGGGCGATGAGGAACTGATGGCGCGCATCGTCGCGATACAGGCGCTTCTCTGGCAAGGCAAGGTGGCGGGCGCCCAGCTGGAACTGGAAGACGCAGCGCCGCTTGCGGCAAAGAGTCAGAATTTTCTTGCGCGTCTTCAGTTCGACTTGGCATCCGCACGCGTGTCGATGGCCTCGGGCGGCGCGCAAGCCGCGCGTCGAAAACTGCAAGAAACCCTGACGAAGGCGCGCGAACATGGTTACGTGGGTATCGAACTCGATTGCCGGCTTGCGAACGCGGAGCTGGAAAGAAAATCGGGCCGTGCGGCAGCGGCACAATCGCAAGTCAGCGCCCTTGAAAGAGATGCTCGCGCGAGAGGCTTCGGTCTGATCGCCCGGCGGCTGACCGCAGCCGAGAATACGCGGTAAGTATCGGCGGTCACGCCATCTGCCGATATGCCGGCAATCACCGCCGGCTCCTGACCTGGCCCACAATGCGGCATGGCATACTGTTTTTCTATGGCAAGCCCCGCCTCGGGCAGTGGCGCTGATTCAGCGAAGCGATCGCGCGCCTCGCACATAGTTTGGGCCCGTCTCAAAGAGCACCCGCTCGCCCGCGTCGGGCCAGGTCTAATCACCGGCGTTGCTGACGATGATCCGAGCGGTATAGCCACGTATTCACAGGCCGGCGCTCAGTTCGGTCTCAACATGCTGTGGACCATGCCCCTGGCCTTCCCTTTGATGGCCGCGGTCCAGTCCATGTGCGCCAACATCGGCCGAGTAACGGGGAAGGGATTGGCCGCCAACATCAAGGCCGCGTTCCCGCCAAGTGTGTTAAGGGCCGTGGTGGTGCTGCTACTGATCGCCAATACGCTCAACATCGCCGCCGACGTCGCCGCTCTGGGTGAAGTCGGAGAACTGGTTACCGGCATCAATCGCCACCTCATGACGGTGTTGTTTGTGGTCGCAACATTGTTACTGCAGGTTTTCATTCCTTATCACCGCTACGTTGTTTACTTGAAGTGGCTCACGCTTTCTTTGCTGGCGTACGCCGCGGTGCTGTTCACAGTTCACGTACCTTGGGGACAGGTGGCGCTGCGCACGGTGTACCCGCAGTTCACGCTTAACGCCGAGGCCGCCGCCGTGATCGTCGGCGTTTTTGGCACGACGATTAGTCCGTATCTGTTCTTCTGGCAGGCCTCCGAGGAAGTTGAGGATATGCAGCGAAGTCCAGACGCGAAGCCCTTGGTGCGCGATACCGCGGCGGCTGCTCCGGAACTGCGGCGCATTCGGTGGGACACTTGGAGCGGCATGTTCTATTCCGACATCGCGGCCTATTTCATAATTTTGGCAACCGCGGTCACGCTGCACGTGGCGGGAATCACCGATATCAATACCGCGGCGCAGGCGGCGAATGCCCTGCGCCCGCTCGCGGGCAACTTTGCGTACTCGCTTTTCGCGCTGGGCATTCTCGGTGTCGGGTTGATCGGTGTGCCGGTGCTCGCTGGTTCTGCGGCCTATGCTCTGGCCGAAGCCATGGATTGGAAGTGGGGGCTCGAGCGAAAGGCCACCGACGCCCGCGGTTTCTATGGCGTCATCGCCGTCAGTGTGCTTGCCGGGCTGGTCATTCAGTACTTGCCCATCACTCCGATGAAGGCCCTGTTTTGGAGTGCCGTCATCAACGGTGTCGTGGCCGTGCCACTGATGGCTGTGATCATCGTTCTGGTTTCGCGGAAGGCGGTGATGGGCGAATTCACCGCGAGCCGTCCGCTTATCGTTCTTGGTTGGGTCGCGACGGCGGTTATGGGCTTGGCGGCAGTGCGTATGTTCGTCCCTTAAACGGGCGGCACTAAAAAGGACATGCGCAAACGGTCATACGTTTAGGACGGGCATCGCGGCGGTGCAGATGATAGGGTAACCGACGGTGCGCAGCTGGCCGGCATGCGGGTAACATCCCGTGACCATCACGTCGGCGCGTATCTGCTTCGCGGCTTCGCTGAGGACCTGGGGGACATCGCCGTTGGCAATAAACGTTTCCGCACTGATCCCATTTCCATTTTTAGTTCCGCGAGGCGGCGGAAAGCCTCATTATAAAGCGGGGTTTTCAATTCCGCGTCGATGTATAGTCCACACGGTCCCCAAAGCGCGACTCCGGCCGTGACGTGCGCCAGCGTGAGGTTCGCCCCAAATTCGTCCGCAAGGTTCGCGGCCCACGACACGGCTTTGCCTGTGCGCATGCCAAAGCTCACGGCGCACAAGATTCTACGAATCGCAAATGTCTTTATTGGCTGCGCCGCGGTGTACGCCCCGGCCCACACCGGACAATCTTTGCACCAGAGGAAAGCTGCGAGGTACGTTGCGCGCTGGAAGAGTTGAGCGCGCAAAATCGTGAAGTATGTGATAAGACGACGCCGCGCTCAACAGGCCGACGGATCGGCCGGAAGAAATCGCTTTCGCATCAGCAACAGCAACCCTCCCATTCCGATCAGCACAAGCCCGGATGTGCGGGGCTCGGGTGTCGAGGTGACGGAAGCAATCATCACGTTGCCGGACAGTCCCGTCACAGCGTTAGAACTACCGCTCAGCGAAAGCAGTTCGCCGCTTCCCGGCGGGTCGCAACCTTCATCGGTAAAGAGGCACAATTCGAAACCGTCGAGGGCGTTCCGAAAAATTAAAGTCGATTGTTGAGAGTTGTCGAAATCGAAAAACAGACCGCTCGCTGTAGCCGTAAATCCCGACCCCGTCCCGCTGACGTCCGGTGATTTACCCTGCTCGCTGACTGTTCCCCCCGGCCCTCCCGTCGCACTCGATGCGTTTTGGATGCCCCACGAAAACGAGTTGACGTCGGTAAAACTCAATGCCCCCGTATTGCCGTCGGTGCTGATGGTGCCCGTGATGGTCTGTCCAGCTATGTCGAGACCCGTCAAATAGTAGGTTGTGTCGGCCCGCAAGGCGGCGGGTGCTCCGAGAACCAGAAGCAGCAACGGAATGATGAAACAGTATGGTTTCATACGAAGTGATCCTCCTCGCAGCCCGCACCAGGGATCGACCCTTGGCTGGCAGATGCTACTCTTTGGATCCCAAAGGGTCAATTCGAAACGACGGTACCAACAGTACTGTTTTGAGCCGCTCCGGAGTGAGGGCGCTAGCAAGGTATCTCCTCTAATCAGCGCACGGTGCGAACGAAGCAGCGTATTCTGACCTCGAACCGGGTTCGCGGCGGGGAGTTTCCGACCGGCAAAATGTGGAATTTTCACCACCGCTTTGACAGCCCGATAACCGGCTGGGGGCAGGGCGAAACCCGCGTTGCCCGGCTTTGTGCACCACGCCGCGGCGGTATTCGAGATTCCGTCATCAGCAGAGACGCAGTATCATCGGGGGACCTTGCGCTCCTCCACTATCTCTCCCGCCCCTCATGGGCCTCGAGGCGGTCTTGGTGGGTTTCGCTTATGAGTCGTTCACCAATTCCGAGCGAGCGGGGCACGAGGAAGACGAGCAGTGGCGCGTGGGTCCGAAGTCTTCCTCTCCGACGCTTACTGTTGCTTTTTATTCTGACAAAATCAGTCTATGCGCTGAACCCAGAAAAGCACGTCTCACAATACGGTCATACGGTCTGGAGGACGCGAGACGACAGTTTTGATGGTTCACCGATCGTTCTGACCCAGACCGCCGATGGCTACCTCTGGATAGGCACCAATCTTGGTTTGGTGCGCTTCGATGGTGCGCGCTTTACTGCTTGGAACCCGCCTTCCGGAGAGCGGCTGCTCGACACAAGAATATTTTCAATTCTTGCCGCGCGCGACGGTAGCCTGTGGATCGGCACGGGGAATGGTGTGGCTCGTTGGCGTAATCGAACTTTGAGCCACTATCCGCAGATAGACGGGCGGATTGAGTCCATCGTGGAGGACGCCGACGGTACCGTGTGGGTGGTTCGAACACAAGCGACCAACGGAACAGGTCCTTTGTGCAGCATTAAAGGTGAGCAAACCCAGTGCTACGGGAGAGAGAACGGCATTCCCTTCCCGTTGGCTCTTCAACTGCAAGCGGGTTCCTCAGGTGATCTATGGATCGGGGGTTACGACGGGATTTGCAGGTGGAAATCCGGATCATCCAGCACCTACTTTACGGGCGGCCATCGACGTCCGGAAACGTTCGCCTCTCTTAAAGGGCTGGCCACGACCCGTGATGGATCCGTGTGGGCGGCCATCGACCGGTCGGACTCCGGTTTTCAACTGCAACACTTTGCCGACGGTCGATGGACGGCTCGCAAGATTCCGGGGATGGCATTTAATGATGCAGATATCACCACCCTTTTTGTTGATCGCGATGATGTGCTCTGGGTTGGAACTGCGCATCACGGAATTTGGCGCTTTCGGGAAAGTGAAATCGATCATTTTGGAAACATAGACGGCCTCTCGAGTGATTCGGTTGGGCGCTTTTATCAGGATGCCGAAGGTACTGTGTGGGCTGTAACCTCTGAAGGAATCGACAATTTTAGAGACATACATGCGACTAGTTTTTCCCCGCGAGAGGGGCTATCCGCCGCGGGCGCCAGTTCGGTGGTCGCGGGACGCGACGGCACCGTGTGGATCGGCAATTTCGAAGCGCTGGACGCTCTGCGTGGTAACGCGTTTTCGGCGATTCGCACCGGCCACGGTCTTCCAGGCCTGAACGTCACAACGCTCTTTGAGGACCATGCGGGACGGCTCTGGGTTGGGGTAGACGACGGGCTATGGATATACGACGGAAATCGATTTCGGGCCGTGCGTCGGGCTGACGGAACTGCCCTCGGCATCGTCTTCTCGATCACCGAGGACCTCCAGCACACGATGTGGGTCCGGGCCGGCCCCAACCTCGACCGCATCGACGATCTCAACCTCAAAAGCGAAATCACGTCTCCACGAATCTCGACAGCGTATGTGCTGGCTGCCAATCCGCGGGGCGGTGTGGTGCTGGGGCTGGTGAACGGAGATTTACTCAAGTACGAAGATGGCGAAATGCAGACACTCGCCGCCGGTGCTGAAAACACGCGTCAAATCCGCGACCTCCTGGTGGAATCTGACGGTACGGTTTGGGGCACCACGCTTGACGAGGTCTTTCGCTGGAAGAACGGTGTGCGCAAGAACCTCACTCCTCGCAATGGCCTTCCTTGCGACGGAATATTTGCCCTTGTCCAGGACCACCGCGATTCCCTGTGGCTTTATTCGCGGTGCGGCCTGATCACCATCGAGAAGTCGCAACTGGCTGAATGGTGGGACCATCCAGACCACTTCGTGAAGTCCCAGGTGCTTGACGCCTTGGACGGCGTATTCCCGGGCCTGACTTCCCTCAAACCCCAGACCGCCGTGTCTCCCGATGGCCGTTTGTGGTTCGTGAATGGACGAATTCTGCAGATGATCGATCCTCGCGACTCTGGCGGCAATGTTCTGCCGCCGCCGGTGCACATCGAGGAAATCGTCGCGGACCATAAGAGCTACGCCACGCAAGACCACCCGCGCTTGCCGCCGCTCACCCGCGACCTTGAAATAGACTACACGGCCCTCAGCTTCGTTGTTCCCCAAAAAGTCCACTTTCGCTACCTGCTTGAGGGCCACGATGCAGGCTGGCAGCAACCCGGATCGAGGCGCCAGGCCTTTTATAATGATCTGCGTCCCGGCCACTACCGCTTTCACGTGATCGCCTGTAATAACGATGGAGTGTGGAACGAGGTTGGCGCATTTCTGGAGTTTTCGATTGCGCCCGCTTACTATCAGACTGCCTGGTTCCGCGGGGCGTGCGTGGGCCTTTTTCTAACCTTGCTCTGGGCCCTCTATCAGCTACGTCTTCAACAACTGCATCGCCAATTCAGCATCGGCCTGGAAGCCCGAGTCAACGAGCGCACGCGCATCGCCCGAGAACTACACGACACGCTGTTGCAGAGTTTTCACGGGCTGCTCTTCCGATTGCAGGCGGCTCGCAACCTGTTTGCCCGGCGCCCCGAAGAAGCAGTGCTGGCGCTCGATGGCGCCATTGACATGGCCGCGCAGGCCATTGCCGAGGGCCGGGACGCAATACAGGGCTTGCGCTCGGCCTCGGCCGTTCAGAAAGACCTTGCCGACTTGTTGACCGCGACAGGTCAAGAATTGCTGGGTTCGCTCGATGCCCGCCCGGGCTCGCCGAAATTCAGTGTGACCGTTGAAGGGGTACCTCAGACCTTGTCCCCGGTGCTCCAGGACGAAGTCTATCGCATTGCCCGTGAGGTGATTGCAAATGCGTTCCGGCACGCCAATGCCAATCAGATAGAGGCCGAGATTAGTTATGATGACCACCGGCTGCGCTTGCGTATCCGCGATGATGGAAAGGGCATGGACCCGAAAGCTCTAAAGGAAGGCGGACGCCCCGGCCACTGGGGGCTGCCCGGCATCCGGGAACGGGCGAAGCAGATGGGAGCGCGCTCGGAATTCTGGAGCGAAGCCGGGGCGGGCACGGAATTTGAGCTGACTGTTCCCGCTTCCGTTGCTTTCGCGATATCCCCTGATGCGTTTGGCAGTGATGAGCAGGAGTTCGGGGCATTTCGAAAAAAGAAGGATTATGAGCAGCGCTCCTAACCAGATTCGCATCCTTACCGTCGACGACCACGCAATTCTCCGCCAGGGAATCGCAGCACTGGTTAACGCTGAATGTGATATGAAGCTGGTCGCCGAAGCCTCGAACGGTCAGGA
>JBEKSZ010000156.1:0-13128 GCA_049516615.1 Candidatus Acidiferrum sp.
GGCGAAGTTATCCGCGAAAATGCCGCGATGAAAAAACTCGCTGCACAGTTCAACAGCGTGACCTCGGGATTATTACGTGAGGTCTAGGCTAAATTCATCGCGAGAGATAAAACCATTAGAGCCGCACTATTTTCTCTGCTACGAAGGGTGGCGATCCTTCCGTTCTGCGAATTATCTCTAAAAAGCAAGGCGCAGGGAGAATTGGATTTGGCGCGAAGGCCCGGCGGTTTTGCTGATGATACCCAAGCCGGTGCCGAGCAAAGTGTGCGAAGGCCATCCGAAATTCACAATATTGAAAATGTTGAAGAACTCCGCGCGAAATTGCAGGGCAGCCCATGCGGCGGGAATGCCGCCGGGAACGGCGCCCGTATCGTCGAGCGACTTCGAATAGGTGTAGCTGGCCTGAAAGCCCAAGCCGTAGCGCGCTGTTCTTCGTCAAACTGCTCTGCAATCCGTTGTAGGACGAGTGCGAAGCGGACTGCACCGACGGGATGGAGTCCGACCGATGCAGCAACGCGACCTTCAACAGCTACGCGGGAGGGTGTCCTTAATCTTTCTGATCCACGGACTGATCATAGCAACTTGGGCTTGGAGCCAGCGCTACGGAGCTATGAGAGTCGGAGCCGGCCTTCCGGCCAGTACGGAGTCGATATTGTCCAAAGCCAGCATCCCCATCGCCACGCGAGTCTCAACGGTCGCACTGCCGACATGCGGCAATAGAAATGTGTTTTTCAGCTCCAGATAGCCTGGATGTATTCGCGGTTCTCCCTCGAATACATCGAGGCCGGCGGCAGCCACTTGTCCGCTCTTGAGGGCAGCGATCAAATCCTCGTCTGCCACCAGCCCGCCGCGCGCGGTGTTGACGACGACGGCGCCGCGCGGGAGCAGGGCGATTGATCTGGCGTTCAGGAGGTGGCGAGTCTCGGGTGTTTCCGGGGCGTGCAAACTAAGAAATTGGCTCACACGGAGCAGTTCGCTCGGGTCTTCATGATAAATCGCACCCTCTTCGAGGTTTGCGGGCAGCTTCGACTTGTTGCCGTAGTGAATTTTCATTCCGAAGCCTCTTGCGCGACGCGCCATCGCTTGCCCCACCTGGCCCATGCCAAAAATTCCCAGCACTTTGCCGCCTAGTTGCCAGCCCAACAGCATGTTTGGACTGAGAGGGCGCCAGGCTCCGGTGCGGACCAGTTCATGCGCCTCGTAAGCGCGGCGCGAAGCGCATAAGAGCAGCAGCATGGCAATGTCCGCCGTGGCCTCGCTGTTGCTTCCCGGCGTGTAGGCGAGCGCAATTTTTCTCTTCAACGCGGCTTGGCGGTCAATGTGATCAAACCCAACCGAGTAGGTGGCGATGACTTTTACCGTGGGCGAAACTTTCTCGAAGAACGTCGAATCCAAGCGGTCCATGAGGGTGATGAATATCGCGTCAGCCCCCTCTGCCGCCGTCAACAGCTGTTCCCTGGTGAAGGAAAGCGTGTTCGGATTGCGCCTGGCATCGTAGTCCCGGTCGATACGGTCCTCCACTTCCTTTGGAAATTGGCTGGCGACAACCAAAACAGGTTTGTTCATGCCGTGTCTCCGAGTCTGGAACTGGGAACGGAATCCGTGGCTCACACAATACGTGCTCTTCCGCGGGAATATTTTCTCCGAGCGGCCGGTGTCTAGTTTGGGTAAGGTACCCGGAGCAGGCTGCCGGATGTCGACGGCAAAACGTAGCGGAAACCCGCGTATACCATGCCGAGGTGTGCGTTTCTGGGCGCTCCTGGAGCGTCAAACCAGGGTGCGCGATTCACGTAGGAATACTGCGTGTAATACTGAAGCGCTCCGTACTTATCGGACTTCCAGAAGGTTTGCAGCCAATCGAAGGTCGCCTCCTCAATGACGCGGTTGTTGGTACTAGGCGAGCCAGGCCCGCCATATCCGATGATCGTGCCCGGAGCGCCAGCATTGGTGGTATCCGGGGAAAAATTCCTGCCGAAATAATCTTCACCGTAGTAGACGGCAAACGCGGACTTTTTCGAGGCGATCCACTCAAGGCCGGCGAGGCCCGCTCCGGTGTGTATCATGGAAGGAAAGATGTCGGTCCCCGCGGCGTTTGGCCGAAGAACCAATTCTGGTCCGTCCGACACCAGATAGTGCGAGCCGCCTTCACTCCAAAACGCATTGAGCAAAAAGAGCAGGTTATGGAAGAGTTCAACGTTACCGGCCAGGGAGCCGCCACCGCCCACAACCGAGTGCGACGAGTAAAAATGTTCGCCAAGGGGCAGGACAGACGACCGCGCCCCGGTGATCAATCCGACTGCTTCCAAATGAAGATGCCGGTCGCCAAGTTTTGTGTCGTAAGCGATTTTGGGAATGATGTCCGGGAAAAGATTGGGCGCGCCTATTTGCGCTCCGTTATCAAACTGGGAGCTAACTGTGGAGGCAAATGCCGATGGAAGGGCGACGAAGCCTCCTATGAATTGGTTGGGGTCCTCAACACCCAGCCCGAACGCCACGTGATCGTTCGCGTGATAGGCAACGCGGAACTCCGCGGCGCGGGTGAAGGTCAAACCAACCTGGAAGTTCTGGTCCTCGTTGAAGGTAGTTGCCTGCTCGGCGGGCATGGGACCCAGCCCGTCGCGGTTGGGGGTCAGCCAGCTATAGGTTTGTCCGCCAAGAACTTCCCACTTTCCGCGTTTCAAGTCCATAAAGCAAAGGCGCAGACGAAGGGTGTGGCCGTTCACGACCTCGTACACATTGCTTGCGTCATTGCCGCTGAAGTCGGCTTCGCAGTAGCCGAGGACATCATTGGCACCAACTTTGTCTGAGACTGTTAGGTTGAAGCGAGAATACTGAGAGGTGAGCCGATCCTCGGTCAGGTGGCCCTGCGCTGTGTTGCTGTACGGTATAGCGGCGAAGTTGGTGGCGATGTTGTTCTGCGTGTTGGTGGTGCGGAATACATTTTCAAAGTCCACGAATCCGCCGGGGGTAAATACGGCGTCGCCAATATTGAACGATCCCAGTGGCTTTTGGCTTTCTTTTGCTGGTTCCTGGGACACTGGCTGAGTGCCGGCATTTGCGCCCGACGAGCTATTCGCGATGCCCGGGCTCGAAGGAATCGGGATATGCATGGCGGCAGCAATCATGCTTGGTGGATGCTGGTTTCCAAACGACGCCGCTTGTTCGGATTTCGCCTCTTTCAGCGCTTCAATTTCCTGTTGTTGGGCAGCCATCTGCTTTTGAGTTTGCAGTAGGGCTTCGCGCAGAACCCTGACTTCGGCGACAAGATCGGTGTCGCTTTGTGGAGTACCAGCTGGCTGCGCGCTACCCTGTGCCAGCGCCACACTGGGCAAGAACAGCCACGCAAACCAACAGTGAATTGTCTTGGCCTTCATATCCATGCCCCTGGGGCTCATGCGCGTTTCTGCGCCTGCCCGGTTTCGCGGAGAAAATAACTGATCACGATTGCTAGAGCGATACCACCCATCCAAAACAGACCGCTCTGGCGAAAATGCGTGATGTGGTTCTGCGTGCTGGCGAGCCCTTTCCCAACCAGATCGGCAAAGATGGGGCCGGCGAGTGCGGTTACGCTGAAAGTGAGGAAGTTGATTCCGCCGGTGGCGCTTCCTTTGACTTCGTCAGGGTTCACTTCCTTAATGATGGTGTAGGGAATCATCGCGGCGCCCGAGGCGATGCCGAAAATGAAGCAGCCTATGGCCGCAGCCTGATGGCCAGTGCTGAAGGTGATCAACCCTGAGGCCAGCAACATGACCACGGCGCCTCCGATGAGCACCGGCTTGCGACGGCCAACGAAATCCGCGAGCCAGCCAAGTAGCGGGCAACCAAATACCCATCCCAAGGGAACCAGAGAACCGGTGACCACAGCGTCGTGGTAGCTGAACATGCGGTCGCGCTGAAAAAAGGCTACGCCCCAGGTCATGTCGCCAATGGTGGTGGGCACAAAAAGAAGGCCGGCCACAATTCCGCAGAGATACGATTGCGGATTGCGAAATACGATCGAGTACGGACGCAAGACGGATGCCCAGCCGGAAGGGGCGGTTTTTGAACGGCTTTCCGACGGCGTGATTGCGAGCAGGAGCACCCCAACTACGAGGCTGGCGATGCCAAGTCCATGCCAGATGGTTTGCCACCCGACGCCATGCTCGAGCCAGGGACCGACTGCGAATTGGCCCGCCGCCCCGCCAAGCATGCCCAGGCATTGGGTTACACCGATCGCAGTTGCCAGCCAGCGTGCGGAGAAACCGTGCGTGGCCAGATACACCGCGCCCGTGAAGGCAAAAGCGGAACCCGCGCCCTGCAACAGCCTTCCGGAATAGCCTGCGGCTGCGACCGGCACGCTGAAGAGCAGGCACCCCATGGCCAGTATGAAAAGGCCGATGGGCACGGCTTTCTTCGCGCCAAAGCGGTCCAAGGCCGCGCCGGCGACCAGGCTGGTGGTCGCGTAGGTGTAGTAATAGGTTCCGAGAATCGCGCTGACGCCGATGGCCGTGGTGCCGAACGCGGTGGCCAGATGCTCGATCATCACCGCCGGCGCGGACCTGGAGGCGTACTCGAGAAAGTAGAAGCAGAGAGCGAGCGCCCAGGCAATCTGGTAGGCGCGGATTCGCGATCCGCTGGATGCTGTTGCGGCCAGAGGTGCGGCGATGGGCTTGGTCGTCATTGCAGATCCGCCTTTCCGTCGCGCTAACGAAACAGGTTGACCTTGGCGAGGTCGATAACTTCATCACCGCGTCCGCTGAGAACGGCTTTCAGCATAAACAGGGAGAAGCCCTTCGCTTGCTCCAGCGTGATCGTCGGAGGCATGGCGAGTTCCTGACGCGCGACAAACACCTCTACCACGGCAGGGCCGTCGTGTTTCAGAGCTTGCGCAATCATGGGTTCAACCTGATCGGGCGTCCGTACCGTCAATCCGAGAAGGCCGGAGCCTTCCGCGATCTTTGCAAAATCCGGACTTTGCAGGTCGGTTGCGAACTCGAGGAAGCCGGAGGCCTTCTGCTCCAGTTCCACAAAGGCCAGCGATTCGTTCTTAAAGATGATCACCTTCACCGGCAGTTTCTGTTGTTTCAGGGTAATGACGTCCCCCATAAGCATCGAAAAACCGCCATCGCCCGAGAGCGAAATGACCTGGCGACCGGGATAGGCGGCTTGCGCTCCGATAGCCTGAGGCATGGCGTTGGCCATGGAGCCATGATTGAAAGAGCCGATGAGCCGCCGTTTTCCGTTCATCTTGAGATAGCGTGCCGACCAAATTACGGGCGTACCCACGTCGCAAGTGAAAACCGCGTCGTCGGCGGCGAGTTTGTCGATCACGCGAGCAACGTACTGAGGATGGATTGGAGCTTTATTGGAGTTGCTGGTTGCCAGGTCGTCCAAGTCTTTGCGAGTTTTGCGATAGTGTTCCACCGAATCGCTCAAATGTTGTTGGTATCTGTTCTGCTTCAGCTTTGGCAAAAGGGCTCGCAGAGTGGTCTTCGTGTCTCCGATGAACCCAAAATCCAGCTTGCTTCGACGTCCGAGGCGCTCTCCGCGAACGTCGATCTGCACGATCTTCGCGTCTTTCGGGTAGAAAGGGCGGTACGGAAAGTCCGTGCCGAGCATCAACAGCACTTCGCAATTCATCATGGCGAAATAACCGGAAGAGAATCCGAGCAGTCCGGTCATGCCCACGTCGAAAGGGTTTTCGTACTCGATGAATTCCTTGCCGCGATAGGCGTGCACGATGGGAGCCTGGAGCTTGCCGGCAACTTCGATCAGCTCCGCATGGGCTCCGGCGCAACCCGCGCCGCCGAGGATGGTGATTTTTTGCGATCGATTCAGGAGTTCGGCAAGGGCGTTGAGTTCTTCATCCGACGGACAAACGATGGATTTCTGTTCGTGAAAACGTACACGCGGGCCCTCGACGGCATCCTTCAGAGCCACGTCCCCGGGCAGCACAATTACGGAAACTCCTCGCCTGGAGATTGCCGCCTGAATGGCGGTTTCCAGAATGCGCGGCATCTGTTCGGGTTCGGAGACGAGTTCGCAGTAATGGCTGCATTGCGCGAAGATGTGCTTCGGGTCAGTCTCCTGAAAGTAGCCGCTGCCGATTTCCGTGCTTGGAATATGCGCGGCAATCGCGAGCACCGGAACACCGCTGCGTTGACAGTCGTAAAGACCGTTGATCAGGTGCATGTTCCCGGGTCCGCAACTGCCAGCGCAGACCGCCAATTTCCCGGTGAGATGTGCCTCGGCGCCCGCGGCAAAGGCCCCCGCCTCTTCATGGCGCACGTGCACCCAATCGATATTCTTCTTTATGCGTATTGAGTCCGTGATGCCGTTCAGCGAGTCGCCGACTACACCGTAGATTCGCCGAACACCCGCTCCAGCAAGAACGTCCACCAGAAGTTCCGCCACTTTTTTCGCCATGCTTTTGCCTTTCTTTGACTTTTAGCTCTTTGGCCCCGGCCACGTCCTGCGGAAATGAGACAGTGCAATTCGTTTTCCACCGAAGAAAGCGGCAAGGCCTTCTAGATGCGCAGCAGAAAAGCCGAGCATCGACAATGCCCGCCAGGCGTCCGACGTTTTCGTCAAGCCGTTGACACAAGCGAGCGCCTTCCGAGCCCCCGGGCAGACTGTTTTGCGCGCGATGGGTTGGGCGGCTGACTGGAATATGGGGCTTGTTGCCGGCGACGATGCCGAGCGCGGATACCGAAAATCCTTGATTTAGAGGCCGCGACCCCGGGTACCACCCTTCGCTTGAAAACAGGAGAACCGTGGGGCCCGGCTTGCCCGTGCAGCTTGGAGGCAGAGTTGCTTGATGGAGCAGAGAGAAAGGCAGGTCATCTGTGACGTGGTCACTAGGGAGTGCGAAATACGTCGGTCTGTCTCGCGCCGCTGCGGGGGAGAAGGGCCACAGCGGGTTCGAGGCGTTTCAGGAAATGTTCTGGCCTGCGCGTCCACGATTCCTGAGAATAGCCCAGAGCATTCTGCGCAACGACGCAGACGCTGAGGACGCGCTGCAGAATGCATGCCTTTCGGCATACTTGCATTTGGATGCCTTCGAAGGGCGATCTAGCCTCAAGAGCTGGTTTACGCGGATCTTGATCAACGCTACTTTGATGTACAAGCGAAAGCATCGGGAAATCCTCATCGGACCGCGCATGGGAGACGATGAGATTCGCTGGACAGAGAAGATTCAAGCATCGACGCCCAATCCGGAGCAAGCGTACGCGCAGGAGGAGCACCTGGAGATGATCGACGGTATACTTGCCAAAATGAGACCTGTACTTCGCCAGACAATTACGATGACCTATTACGACGAAATGTCGACTCAAGAAGCGTGTGCCGTACTTGGTATTCCTCGCTCGACATTCAAAGCGCGCTTGTTCCGCGCCAGGCAACAGCTTTCTCGCCAGCTCAAGCGCAAGTCACTGCCACCTGTCCGGAGCATGACGCTTCCGTAGCCATCGCCACAGGAATGAGTTGCCGCCGTGAGGCAGACGCACCGGGTTTTTACGATCCACATCTGCAGGGTGGACATTACAGGCTTTCAATTTTGATCGCCAGATGAGCGCGATGATCGTCAAGCCCACAAAAGCGCGGACGATGGAAAGCGCACTTCGAACCTTCGCACTCAATCCTGCGAGTGGTCTGTTGGTGGCTCGATACCGAGGCGCTTCATCTTGTAAAACAGCGTGGTGCGCTTCAGGCCAAGTCTGGCGGCGGCGCCTCGCGGACCTCCGAGTTTCCAGTTCGCGCGCCGGCAAGCCGCAAGGATTTCTCTGCGCACCTTGTCTTCCAGGGTCGGGTTGGGAATCTCGCGCTCCGGCGGCTGGTAGCTTTCAAGGGGCAGTGCTTCCAAGACGCCGTCGTTTGAAAGAATGACCGCGCGCGCAATGTAGTTTTGCAGCTCCCGGATGTTGCCGGGCCAGTGGTGGCGCACCAAGGAGCGCATGGTTTCCAGAGGAATGGATTCGATCGATTTGTCCACGGAGGCCGCAAACTGTCGCACGAAATATTCCACGAGCTCGGGGATATCGGCTTTTCTTTCGCGCAGGGCTGGCAGATAAACAGGAAAGACGTTTAGCCGGTAGTACAAATCTTCACGGAATTCACGATCCCGCGCCATCTGCTGTAAGTCCTGGTTGGTTGCTGCAACGACGCGAACGTCGACTCGCCTGGTCCGCGTGCTGCCAACTGCCTCAAACTCACGCTCTTGCAAAACGCGGAGCAGCTTGGGTTGCAGCTCTAATGGCATGTCTCCAATTTCATCGAGGAACAGGGTGCCGCGATCGGCCAGCGCGAAGCGGCCGACGTAGGAGCTGACAGCCCCGGTAAAGGCGCCGCGTTCGTGCCCGAAGAGTTCGCTTTCCAGAAGGCCGGTGGGGATCGCGGCGCAATTCACCTTCACCAGGCTTCGCTCCCGCCGGGGGCTGAACTCGTGAACCGCACGAGCGATGACTTCCTTGCCCGTGCCCGTTTCGCCCGCGATCAGAACTGTCATATTCGTCGGCGCAACCGCTTCGACGAGCGCGAGGATCCCGCGGAGACCTCCACGCCGGCCCACGATGGTCTCCACGAACGGAAGCTCTTGGTGCCCCTCCCGATCGGCGCCTAGCTCTGCGGTACGATAGAAAAACCCGTTCCTTGGCATGTTTTTTGCATTTTCGTTCGTTTGCAGCACAGAACTGGAAGCAACGCTCATTTTTTACCCCTAAGGTCGGCACCCACGGTCTCTGCCAAATCAAATCGCACACTTCCTCCGCCTACGCCCCCCTGGCAGACTGCCGTTCGACTCGCTGCCTGCGGATCCACTCCCGGATATACCCGGCAGAGTTCTTCAGCTTGATCGAAGCCGCTTCCCAGCTTTCAAGTGCTTTCACGGCGTCGCCGTCTACCGATCTCAGATCGGTCAAGTCGAGGACAATGCGGGTTCCTTGCTTCTCCGCGCCGATCACCGTGTCTATTTCCGCCACGTTTTCTCCGTCCAGTTCACCACTAACCCGAAAGACCACCTCACCGTTTGCGCTCCTGGTGATCCGCAGCATTTCGTTCCTCGTCGAGCCAGTACCCGTTGCAAAATGGAACGCAATCCATCTTCCAATTGTAAGTAATTGAAAAACGAGAGCTTCGGCGATCGCGCCACCGCCGAACTTTCGACAATTGGCGAGAACCTAGACAAAATCTGCGGGCCCCTTCAGAAAAGGACTAACCTGGCACGCGGCAATGAATCGAAGGCTTGTGCGACTCGGGCTCGGGGCCGGGCTTTGAAGCTGCGACGAAGCCTGGGCTGCGCCAGAAATATGAGGCAGCTGGTTTCCGTCGCGCCTTGTCGCGAGGCCGATTGTGCAGGTGTATGATGCGCGCCATGCCCTCTCCCCGGCGGGAATTCGACTCCTTGGACATTCAACTACTCGTCGACTCCATTCCTGCGCTCATTCACACCGCCAGGCCCGACGGCTACCTCGATTACTTCAATAAGCCCTGGCTGGAGTACCTCGGCGTCACCCTGGACAAAGTGGCCGGCTGGAATTGGACTGCCTTCATCCATCCTGAAGATGTTGGCGGAATTGTGAGCGAATGGCGAAGCTGCCTCGCGACTGGGGAAATCTTTGCCTACGAAACTCGCGTGCGCAAAGCAAATGGAGAATTCCGCTGGATGTTTCACCGGAAAGTGCCGCTTCGCGATGCAAACGGCGACATCGTCAAGTGGTACGGATCAAGCTTGGATATAGACGAGCGCAGGACAGCGGAAGAACGCCTCGGCCGCAACGCCGAGGTGCTGCAAAGAAGCGAGTTTTATCTTGCCGAGGGGCAGCGCCTCGCGCACATGGGAAGCTGGGCCTTCGATCACGAAGGCTTCCACTACTGGTCTCCCGAACTTTTTCGGATGCATGGACTCGATCCCGCCAGCAAACCGCCCAATGTTGAGGAATACCTGGATCTTGTCCACCCGCACGATCGCGAGTCCATGGCCGACCTGATCAATGGAATCTTGACGCAAGCTTCGCCCCTTGACGCCATCAAACGCATCGTACGTCCCGATGGCGAGGTCCGCTACATTCGCTGCGTCGGCGTTCCTCCTGGCGAAAACCAAAGCCTGAAAAAGTACTTCGGCACCGCCATCGACGTTACCGAACACGTGCTCCTGACCCAGGAGCTCAGCCAGATCGTCAACCTCGTTCCCCAGCTTGTCGCGGTATTCGGATCGGGTGGCGAACCTCTTTATGCCAACCAGGTCGCGCTTGATCACATCGGCCTCACTCTTGAAGAGTGGCGACAAACGCCCGGCAGTATTTTTCGCCCCGGTTGGTTCATTCACCCGGATGACCGAGAACGCGCGGAGCGAAGATACAGCGATAGTGCTCGTTCCGGCGGCTCCGCTTACGAGCTGGAGTTGCGGGTGCAGGCAGCGGACGGGAGTTATCGCTGGTTTCTGGTCCGCTACAATCCAGTCCGCGACGAACATGGACAGATTATGCGCTGGTACGTTGCGGCTACGGATATTGATGAGCGCAAGAAAGCGGAAGAGAGTCTGCAGCATGAAAACGTCGCTCTACGTGAAGAAATCGACAAAGCTTCTATGTTTGAGGAGATCGTCGGGACATCTCTTGTTTTAAAAAACGTGCTCTCGCGCATCTCCAAGGTCGCGCCAAGCGCTTCTACCGTACTCATAACCGGTGAAACGGGAACAGGCAAAGAGCTTGTCGCACGCGCCATACATCGAAGATCAGATCGTGCCTCGCGTGCGTTCGTTAGCGTGAACTGTGCGGCAATTCCCCGGGATCTGATCGCTTCCGAGTTGTTCGGCCATGAAAAGGGGGCCTTTACGGGCGCGACTCAACAGCGCTTGGGCCGCTTTGAGTTAGCCAATGGCGGCACGCTCTTCCTCGACGAAGTCGGAGAGCTTCCCTCGGAGACGCAGATTGCCCTCCTGCGCGTTTTGCAGGAACACGAGTTTGAGCGCGTCGGCGGCATTCGTCGCGTCCGGGTCGACGTGCGAGTGATCACCGCCACCAATCGTGACCTGCAATCCGCCATAGCTGCTGGATGCTTTCGGAATGATCTGTTTTATCGGCTGAATGTCTTCCCCATCGAGATACCATCTCTTCGCGAGCGACGAGCGGACATCCCTCTGCTGGCTGAATACTTTATCGAGCGCTACGCGCGAAAGACTGGCAAAAAGATAAAACGTGTCAACAAGCAGACTCTGGAATTGCTGCAGTCCTATCCTTGGCCCGGAAACATCCGTGAACTGCAGAACGTCATCGAGCGTTCGGTCATACTTTGTGAAACGGAGATTTTTTCAATCGACGAGAGCTGGTTGCCTCAGCAGCCTCTGGCGGCAGAACCCAAACCACAGATTGAACTCCCCCGCAGACTCCTGGTCCAAGAGAAGAATATGATTGAGGCTGCCTTAAAGGAAACCCGCGGACGCGTATCGGGACCGGCGGGGGCTGCGCTCAAGTTGGGAATACCGCGGTCCACGCTGGAATCGAAGATTCGATCGCTGAAAATCAACAAAAATCGCTTCAGGCTCAGCCCGGGGACTTGAGCGCCCGCGTCTCTCGGTGATGCTCACGAACTCTCAGCAGCGATCACCCTCGGCTCCAATCAAACCGTGTCACACTTGTGCAATCCGTTTTCGGAGTTCGGCGTACTCGGCTTTGGCTTGCTGGTAGATGGGAATCTCGGGATCAGCGTTCTTCCACAAACCCAAGAAAGTCTCGTAGGACTTCCTGGCAGCGGCTTCATCCCCGATCATCTTCTGCGCGCGGGCAAGCTGGAGCCAGGCCAAGGTTCCCGTGACATGCCTCACGGCAAAACCGGGATTGTCGATCAGCTCTTGGAACTGAGCCGCAGCCGATGAGCCATCGCCGAGCTGCAGATACGCCAGTCCGCGGATGTAGGCGGGGTACAAAGAATCGACCGATCCCGTAAACGCCAGATCGTATTTGGCAGTGCCGCCGAGCAGATCGATGGCTGCCCCCGGATCGTGTTGCCGCAGCTTGATCGCGGCGCGGATGGTGGGAATGAAGTAATGCTGCACGAGCGTGTCCTCGGGCCTTTGCTTGCTGATCTGATCCGCCAGTCTACCGGCTTCCAGTGTCCGTCCCGATCGCGCGAAAGCAAGCGCCAGGGCGATCTTGGTATTGCGATCTAGCTCGCTTACGACTGCCTTGCTTTCGCAGAGTCGGGCTTGCATGTCCCGCCCGACTTCGGCATCCTCTAGGGCCGAGAACACCACCCACCAGTCAGCATTGCTGGCCTTCGCGGCTGGCCCCAAAGCTTGCAACCGCAGGCGTTCGGCGGAGTAAAAACGACCCCGTTGAATTTCGATCAAGGAATGTTCGTGCAGGAACTCTTCTCGATATTTGCCTTGTTCTTCTTCCTCGAGGATCTTTTCAACGGTGTCCCGGTCGTCCGTAGCGAACGCCACAATTAGTCTTTCCCGCCGGATGAGCGAACTGTCGAGTTTGAGAGCGTCCGCTTTGGCGAGCCACGAATTAGCCTCACTGAATCTGCTGGCGAACCTGATGGACTGTATTGCGCTACCGAAATAATACGGGCTTGGCCGCAAGCGCGCAGTCTCCGCCGCTTCTTCAGCGGCGCGCCCGGGCTGGCCGAGATGCACAAATGCGGCCCTGAGGTTGGCATGACCGAGCACATCGCGAGGAAATATTTCTAAGAAACGAAGCACGGAAGAATATTCTTTCTCCCAATCGCCGGTGACCCGGCCGTAATAGTCGATTTCGATATTCAACCGGTCTCTTTCGCTTAATCGGTCGCGGAGTTGGTAGGCACGCGCGTACGAAGCCTCCGACAACTCAGTGTTACCCAGGAAAAGATAGCTCGCGCCCATGCGCCAATGTCCCATGGCAAGGTTTGGATCTAGTTCGACAGCTCGCTGATACAGTTTGAGGGCCCCCGCAGCGTCACCGGCGAGGGAGAGTTTCAGTCCCTGCGTGGCAACTTGCAAAGCCTCGAGCGAAGGGCTGAGCGCCTTCTCGAGCGGCTGATTGAAGCGCGCCAGCGAATCTGCGGGCTCTCCGAGCTTGGCGCGAAGACGTGCGGCTGTGTTTCCCAACTCGTGCACGATTTCGTTGCGCTTAGCGACGTCAGCCTGCTCTTCGGCTAACGTTGCTCCCG
>JBEKSZ010000157.1:0-13116 GCA_049516615.1 Candidatus Acidiferrum sp.
CCAAAAGATATCTCCCGTCGAGCTGACGCAGCTGTACCTGACGCGGAGCGAAAAACTCGGTCCGACGTTCAACGCCTACGCGCGGCTGACGCCGGAAATCGCCATGGAGCAGGCCACGGCTGCGGAGAAAGAGATTCATCGCGGGCATTATCGTGGCCCCTTGCACGGCATTCCCTACGCCGCCAAAGACCTGCTTTCCGTGAGCGGCGTTCCCACAACGTGGGGAGCGAAACCTTTTGCTACTCAGGTGTTTGATTACGATGCAACGGTGATTGAGCATCTGCGCCGCGTGGGCGCCGTGCTGATCGGCAAATCGGCGATGATCGAGCTGGCCGGGGGCTTAGGGTATCGGTTTGCTTCCGCCTCCTTGCAGGGCGCGGCCAAGAATCCCTGGGATACCAGTTGCTGGACCTGCGGCTCTTCGTCGGGCTCGGGCGCGATAGTGGCCGCGGGCCTGGCGGGATTTGCCATCGGCAGCGAGACCTGGGGTTCCATCGTTTGCCCGTCGGCGTTTTGCGGCATCAGCGGGTTACGGCCTACCTACGGCCGCGTCAGCCGCTTTGGCGGCATGGCGCTGGCGCCGTCGATGGACCACATCGGACCGATGGCCCGCAGCGCGGAAGATTGCGCGCACATTTTCGCGGCGATCGCCGGGCACGACATACGCGATCGCAGCACCGTGCCGATCGACAAAGCTGCGTTCACGTACTCCCCTGCCACGCAAACAAAGGCGCGGCCACTGCGCATCGGATGGCTCACCAATGCCTGGCCAAATATGGAGAGCGGCGTGAGCGCGGTCGTGGCCGTGGCCGAGAAGGCCCTGCGCAAATATGCCGCAGGCAACTTTCGCGATGCCGCTTTGCCGGCCGGACCCTGGGAGGACGCAGCCGGCATCGTGGTGGCGGTCGAAGCGGCAGCCTCGTTTCGCGACTTGATTCGTTCCGGAAAAGCGAGCGAACTCACGGATCCGTTGGGGCAGATCGGCGGCTATGTGGGCGAGCAGATTTCAGGAGCGGATTACACCCTGGCGCTGAAGGTGCGGGAAATCTTGCAGCGAAAGATGGATGATTTGTTCGAATCCTTCGATGTGCTGGCGGCTGCTTCTGAAGCGACGGCCGCATCGCCCCTGGAGCTAAACCTCGAAGATCCTCCCGACTATCCGGATCCCTTGGGTGCGATCGGCAACCTGTGCGGACTACCGGCGCTTTCCGTGCCTTGCGGATTTACGGAGAAACACTTGCCGGTGGGATTGCAGTTCGTGGCACGAGCTGGAGATGACCTGTCGGTGATTCAGGCGGCACGGGAATTTCAGCGGCATACGGACTGGCATCTCAAGCACCCGAGAATCCTGGCCTAGCACTGCTGTAAGAGCGGGGCTTTGAGGCCGCTTTTGCGGTCTGGTGCTAAACGCGGGATCCACTGGCGGACGGCGTGGTATGGATGGTCGCGCTTGCGGCGAGATGCGTGGATGATTCGCAAAAGCAGCGTCAAGGCGCGGCGCTGCGGGTCATGTGGTGCGGGTTTCGCTGAGGAGTTCGCGAACGATACGGAGTAGTGCGCTCCGGCTGAAAGGCTTGGTCAGCATGCGTACGGGATTGTCAATCTTCGGCTCATCCGCGGCAGAGTGTTCGCTGTAGCCGGACATGTACAACACGCGCAGGTCGCGGCGCTCCCGCTGCAATCTGGCGGCTAGTTCCTGCCCGCGCATTCCGGGCATCACCATGTCGGTGATCAAAAGGGCGATTTCGCCCTGATGCTTGGTGGCCAGTTTCAAGGCTTCCTCGCCGTTCTGCGCCTCCAGAACGGTGTAGCCGCCGGACTCCAGAAACTCCTTAGCGACCTCGCGGACGTCTTGTTCGTCTTCAGAGAGCAGCACGGTTTCCGTCCCGCGCGGCACTTCGGCGAGCGGCAGCGGTGTGCCCGGCGATTCCGCGGGCTGGTCAACACGCGGCAAGTAAATCTTGAAACAGGTACCTTTACCTACCTCGCTGTACACCCAGATGAATCCCCCGCTCTGTTTGACCACGCCGTAGACGGTGGCGAGGCCGAGTCCCGTGCCTTTGCCCTGCTCCTTGGTGGTAAAGAACGGTTCGAAAATGTGCGCTTGCGTCGCGGCGTCCATGCCAGTTCCCGAATCGGAAACTGCCAGAAGTACGTAACGACCCGGCTTCACGACGGGATGCGACGCGCTATAGGCGCGATCCAATTCCGCGTTGGATGTTTCAATTACCAGCTTGCCGCCGCCAGGCATGGCGTCGCGGGCGTTCACCGCCAGGTTCATGATGATCTGTTCCATCTGGCTCGCGTCGGCGCGAATGGTGCCGAGCGAGGTTGATGGGCGGATTACCAGTTCTATGTCTTCACCAATCAGCCGGGGCAACAGATTGCCGATGCCTTCCACCACGCCATTGAGGTTCATCGCGCGGGGCTGCAACACCTGCATGCGACTGAAGGCCAGCAACTGGCGCGTCAAAGCCGTGGCGCGGTCCGCGGCGCGGTCGATATGCTCGATCTTGCGCGCAATCTGCTCCAAGGGTGCCGGCGCGTTCAACAACAACTCCGTGTGGCCCTTGATGACCATCAGCAAATTGTTGAAGTCGTGCGCCACGCCGCCCGCAAGGCGGCCCACCGCTTCCATTTTTTGCGCTTGGCGCAACTGTTGCTCAAGGGACTGCCGCTCGCTCACGTCCTGCGCCACCATCAAGCGCACACGCCGGCCAGCATATTCAAGCTGGTGCGAGATGATTTCGACATGCACAGCGCGGCCATCTTTGCGCATGTGCTTCCAGTTGGCCTGAAACTGTTCGGTGTCCGGCCAGGTCGCCATTTGCTCCTTGAAACCCGCGCGGTCTTCCGGCAGACGGATATCCAGCATGGTCATGGCGACAAATTCTTCCGACGTATAGCCGTACTGCTTTACCGCAGCTTCGTTAACCTGCAGGAAGCGCAGAGTTTCGCTGTCGAACACCCAGGTAGGCAAGGGATTGTGTTCAAACAGCAGGCGAAAGGTCGATTCGCTCTTACGCAGGGCTTCCTCGGCGCGGCGCCGTTCGATGGCTAACGCGATGTGGCCGCCGACCGAATCGATAAATTCTAGGTCGCGCACGTCATAGGCATTTTCGTTTTGATAGTGCTGCACCACCAGCACGCCGATGGTGGCCGTGGGAGTCTTTAATGGCACGCCCAGCCAGGCTGGAGAGGGTGAGCCGACCAGCTCCACCTCGCTTTGCTCCACCAGGTGGTCAAATTCCGACTGCGGGATCAACCGCGCCTTGCCGGTGCGAAAAACAAACGCGGTACAGCTGCGCCCGACACGTTGCGGCGGTGGCACGGTATCAAATTCGTCGGTAAAAAATGGAAACTGAAACGAATCCGTGGCGGGGTCGTGCAAGGCCACAAAGCAGTTTTCCGCGTACAACACCTTCTTGAGCGCCTTGTGGATGCTGTGCAGTAATTGGTCGAGGTTGGCTGTCTCGTTGAGCGCGTGAACCACTTCGGAAATTACCTGGCGTTCCGCTTCCATGCGGTGCAGGTCGGTGACGTCCAGGTAGGTGACCACCAGGCCTTCGATCCCAGAATCCTGCGGCGGAGCCTGGGCTTCCACTTCAAAGCAGCGCCACGCGCCGTCACGCCCGCGCAGGCGGCAACGGCTTCTGGGTGCCCCTCCCTGGTAACGCGCGTCTTCCCGCAGCAGACTCTGGTGCACACCTTTGTCGTTGCCGTGTAACAAGCTGTTGATATTCGAACCAATGAGTTCTTCCGCTGTGTATCCGAGAACGGTGGAAAAACTGTTGCTGGTGAAAAGCAGGGTGCCTTCACTCGTCAAAATGACAATCAGTTCACGCACGTACTTCAACAATATGGCGAGCTGTTCTTGGTTGGGGAGCACACTGTGTTCGAACGGGGCGCGTTGCGACATTCCTATAGCTGTCTGGGAAACGCCGCTACGCAGAACTGCTGCGCAGCTTCGCTTCGGCAGCCTCCGCTAGCAAAAACTGGTCTACAGTCGTCCGAACCGGTCGAGGAGAAACAAGCACTGGTAGCATACGAGAATTACCGCAAGCGTACAGCTGCACATTTGTTTCCTGCTGCGAAAAGACCACTGTCCGACGGTACAGGAGCAGCATGAATAACCTGATTTCCCTTCTAGTACTTGCGTCGGGGTCATGATTCGGTGTAAATGCACACATCGATATTTCGCTGGGGAGGAACGTCTGCATGCATGGAATCTGGCACGATATGTTCGCCTTGGGTCTGCCACTTTTGGAAAAAGTTCTGCGGCCCGTGGTGGTGTACGCGTTTCTGGTGGTGAGCCTGCGGCTGTCGGGAAAGCGGGAGCTTGTCCAGCTAAACCCCTTCGATTTGGTGGTGTTATTGACGCTGTCCAACACCGTTCAGAATGCCATCATCGGTGACGATAATAGCGTCACGGGCGGTCTGATCGGCGCCACATCCCTGCTGCTGGTCAATTATCTGGTAGTGCGTTTCCTTTACAGCCACCAGAAACTCGATCAATTGGTGGAGGGCCGCGCGGATGTGCTTATTGACAAGGGACAAATCAAGGAAGATCGCCTGAAGCGCGAACTGATCACCGTGGCCCAGCTTGCAGCGGCAGCGCGCAAGCAGGGCTTTGAATCCCTTGCCGAGGTGCATCACTGTATCTTGGAGCCGGGCGGCACGCTTACCTTCGCGGCCAAGAAGCCGGACACCGAGGACGTGCGCCACCAGGAATTGCTCGCGCGACTCGAAAGCCTAATGCGGGAAGTGGCACAGCTGCGCGGCAGTCAACCGCCGGCCAGGGCGTGACATGGCCCTGGGGCTAAGGGTGCAGCAGGAAGCCGGTGATGGCGAAGCCCACGCCGATGGCGGCGATGGCGATGCCCGAGAACCAGAAGGCTTTTTTCTTGGTCAGCAGCGTCATGGAGCAGATGACCAGGCCAATTTCAAGCAGGGCTTCGCCGGTATCGAAACGGTTTTCCTTCTTACCAAAGACATCGCGCTCGGCCTCGAGCTTCTTGGCCTCGCTGCTGATCTCGTCTTTGTCCTTGTCATATTTCTCGGCCTGCTTCACATACTTCTCTCTGCTGGCTTCCGCCTTTTCTTTGTCGGCGGGCGCGAGATTGCCGAGCAGGTCGACGTAGCCTTCCATCTCGTGAAAACGGATATTTTTCGCCTGATAGTAGTTCCACTGGTCGGAGGCCTTGGCTTGCAGAAGGATCTGCTCGTTGGCGGCGCGGTGGCCAAACATGGTGACCAGGGCGACCAGTACGGCCAGCGTCGAAATGGTCACCGACACCGGCAGAATCAGGGGATTATCTTCGTGGCCTTCTTCGGGTCGTTCGGGCAACTCAAACTCAGACATAGGTGGCTCTCCACACAAATTTGGCGCACGGCCATGAAAAACTCATAAATCCCCGGCGACGGCCTGCAGGGCGGATCGCGCGGCGGCAATCGTACGATCGATGTCCTCTACGGCGTGCGCGGCGGACAGAAACGCGGCCTCAAACTGCGAAGGCGCCAGGAAGATATCACGATCGAGCATTTCGCGGAAATAACGGGCATAGCGAGACTTACTCGAACGCTTGGCCGCGGTGTAATCGGCGACTGGCTCCGGGGTGAAGAAAATCGTGGCCAGCGATCCTCGGGCATTGACCACGGCCGGTACTCCGGACTCGGAAACAGCACGGCGCAATCCCGTGACCAAACGCTCGGCATTACGGTTGAGCGTGTCGTAGAACCCTGGCGCCGCCAGTTCTTTCAACGTCGCCAACCCCGCGCTCATCGCCAAAGGATTCCCGGAAAGAGTTCCGCCTTGATACACCGGGCCAAGCGGCGCAACGTGGTCCATCAATTCCGCACGCCCGCCGTACGCCGCAACGGGCACGCCGCCTCCGATAATCTTGCCGAGGGTCGTGAGGTCAGCCTCCACGTCTAGAAGCGCCTGCACCGCTCCAAAGTGTAAACGAAAACCAGTGATGACCTCGTCGATGATCAATAGCGCGCCGTTTTTTTGTGTGATTTCGCGCAGCCCTGTTAGAAAACCCTCGGCGGGCAGCACCACACCCATGTTCGCGGCGATGGGTTCGACGATGACCGCCGCGATTTTATCGCGCTGTTCGGCGAACACACGCTCGACCGCTGGCAAGTCGTTGTATGGCACGTTCAGCGTGAGCGCAGCCAAGGCCTGCGGCACTCCGGGACATTCCGCAATTCCCAGCGTGGCCAACCCCGAACCGGCCTGCGAAAGAAAACTGTCCGCGTGCCCGTGATAACAACCCTCGAATTTTAAAATATAGTCGCGCCCGGTGACGCCGCGCGCCAGGCGCACCGCGCTCATGGTGGCTTCCGTGCCACTCGAGACGAAGCGCACTTTTTCCATCGAGGGAATGGCGCGCTTGATCACCGCCGCCAGCTCGATTTCCAGTTCCGAGGTGACGCCAAAGCTCGTTCCGCGCTGCGCCTGCTCGGTAATCGCTCGGACCACAGTCGGATGGGCGTGCCCAAGAATCAGCGCACCCCAGGAGCAGACGTAATCCAATAATTCGTTACCATCCGCGTCGTAAAGATGTTGTGCGCTGGCGCGTTCGACAATCAGCGGCTCGCCGCCAACGGAGCGAAATGCCCGCACGGGGCTGTTCACGCCACCCACCAGCACCTGCTCGGCGCGCGTGAAAATTTCCCGGGAGCGCTGGCGCTTCCGCTCGGGATTGACCGTGGTTGCGGGTCCGTTCATGGCAGAGGGTTAAATTATCACGACGCCAGCCAACGCGCGACATCCTTGGCGTGATAAGTCAAAATAATGCTGGCACCAGCGCGATGAATACCGGTCAGAATTTCGAGCACCACGCGTTTTTCCTCCAGCCAGCCATTGCGCGCCGCGGCTTTCACCATAGCGTATTCGCCGCTGACGTTGTACGCGGCGACCGGAACATTGCAGGCGTCGCGCACCTGGCGAATCACGTCGAGGTACGGCAGGGCCGGCTTGACCATCACCATGTCCGCGCCCTCTTCAAGATCGAGCGCGACCTCTTTTAGGGCTTCGCGCACGTTGCCGGGATCCATCTGGTAGCTGCGCCGGTCGCCGAACTGCGGGGTCGACTGGGCGGCTTCGCGAAATGGGCCGTAGAATCCGGAGCAATACTTCGCTGCGTAAGAAAGTATTGCTACGTCAGCGAATTGGTGTTCGTCGAGCGTCGCGCGAATGGCGGCCACGCGCCCGTCCATCATGTCCGACGGGGCCACGATATCGGCGCCGGCGCGCGCGTGGGACAGCGCCTGCTTGGCAAGAATCTCCACGGTAGCGTCGTTGAGCACCTCCTGGCCGTCAATCACTCCACAGTGACCATGATCGGTGTATTCGCACAAACAGACATCGGTGATGACCAGCAGCGGTAAATTCGCTTTACGAATCGCTTCGACGGTTCGCTGCACCACCCCGTGAGCATCCAAGGAACTGCTCCCGCGCGCATCCTTCGTTTCCGGCAAGCCAAACAGGATCACGCCGGGGATTCCCAGCGCTGCGACCTCGCGGCATTCTTCCACTATGCCATCGGGGGATTGCTGAAACACGCCCGGCATGGAGCCGACCTCCCGCCGCACCTTTTCGCCGGGGCAAACGAATAGGGGGTAAATCAGTCCCGCGGTGCTCAGCCGCGTCTCGCGCACCAAGCCCCGCAGCGCTTCCGATCGGCGCAGTCTCCGGGGACGCTGTAGCGGGAAACTCATAAGTGTTTCACTCCTGCAATTTGTGACTGCTGGCGGCCCACGAAATGCTCGCCAAGCACCTTTACTACCGCCGCAGCACTGGCATTCAGCGCAACCAGCGGCTGGCGGACCCCGGCCTTGCGAAACGCTTCCGCGGTAACGTCGCCAATGGCGGCGAATACCAGCTTGTCGCGAACATTCGCGGCACATCGCCGCCCGAGAAGGTCGGTCAAGGCACCTACCGCCGAAGGGCTGAAGCACACCACGGCATCCACTGCGCCTTCAAGAATCATGTCCCCCAGGCGGCCTTCCCATTCGCGGACCCGCTCGGTTCGATAGGCCAGCGCTTCGATGGCCTGGCCGCCGTGATCCTTGATCGCCGCGGGGAGGTCGCTCCCCGCAAGATCGCTTCGCGGCAAAAGCACCAGCCGGCCGCGCAGGCGTTCCGCTAGCTCGTTGGCCAAAGATACTCCGTCATGCGCGTGGGCGACGTAGTCGACCTTCACGCCGAGAGCATGTGCAGCTTTTGCGGTCGCTGGACCTACGGCGGCTAGCAGAATCCCGCTGGTTGTTTCTCGAAAATCCCTCCCTAGCGCTCGGGCGCGAGCAAACACGGGCGCCGCGGCATTCTGACTGGTCAGCAGGATCCAGTCACGGGGACCCAGGCGCAGCAGCGCCGCATCGAGCGCACGGTAATCCTCTAGCGCCACGGTTCGGATCAGCGGAGCGAGTATCGCCTCGGCGCCCTGAGCGCGCAAAGCCGCCACCAGCTCGTCGCTCTGCGCCGTCGCCCGGGTGATAACAACGCGCCTCCCCGTCAATGCCGATGCCGGCAGCTCAGCCACGCTGCCGCCCCACGGCCTGCAAAATATCCAGGGCTCCCGCCTCGAGCAATTTTTGCGCGAGCTGTTCCCCGAGTTGCGCGGGTTGTTCAGGCGAACCGCTGACGCGCTCCTTGATATACTGCGCGCCATCGACGGAACAGACACAAGCTTCCATCACGAATTCACCGCGTTCCATGCGCGCCCACGCGCCCATGGGCACCTGGCACCCGCCCTGCATTGCCGCCAGCAAAGCACGCTCGGCGATAATTGCTGTGCGCGTTTCGCCATCGTCGAGCGCAGCCAGGAGTGCCGCAACCTCTGCATCCTTCAGACGAGCTTCGACAGCAATCGCGCCCTGTCCTACGGCCGGCATGCAAACTTCAGGCGCCAGAGTCTCCACAATACGTTGACTCAAACCAAGGCGGTCAAGACCGGCTTTGGCCAAGATGATCGCCTCGTACTCTCCGCTCTCCACTTTTCGCAGTCTGGTGTCCACGTTGCCGCGCAAATCGCGAAAATCCAGATCCGGCCGGAGGTGCAGCAACTGCGCCTGCCGCCGCAGACTTCCCGTGCCCACGCGCGCCCCCTGGCGAAGATTTGCAAGTGAAACGCCATTGGCGGAAACCAGGCAATCGCGCACGTCGGCGCGTTTGCACACCGCGGGAAAACCCAGGCGCGACGGCGTGTCCGTGGGAATGTCCTTCACGCTATGCACCGCCAGATCGATCGATTCGTCGAGCAGCGCCTCTTCCAGTTCCTTGATGAAGATTCCTTTTCCGCCAATCTGCGTCAGCGGTGCCTGCTGCAATTTGTCTCCCGCGGTCCTGATGATTACGATTTCAGCTTCCACACCGGTGGCGGCGAAGAGCTGTTTACGCACACTCTCCGCTTGCCATTTGGCCAGCAAACTGCCCCGTGTTCCGATGCGCAGGGCCTTCAAGACTTGTCCTTGCCTTTCAGAAATAGATCGCGCAGGGCTTCAACGTTCTGGATTTTGCGGCGCAGCTCGCGTTCGCCGCGCAATTGCTGCGCGGGCTCGATCAAAATCCGTTCCAGCAGGTCGCCAACGATGTGTTGCAGGCGCTGGCGATCTTCCGCGCTCAAACTCTGCATGTCCTCGAGCTGCGCGCGTAAAAAGTCACTGCGTTCCTGCTGCACCCGTTCGCGCAACGAGGCCACCAGACCGACCAGGTCCACGCTGGCCTGCCAGGACAGAAACTTGGCCACATGTTCGTCGATGATCAGCTCCACGCGAGGAATCTCGCTTTCCCGCGCGCCGCGGTTCTGTTTTACGATATCTGAAAGGTCGTCGAGGTTGTAAACGTAAACGTTGTAGACTTCGCTTGCTGCCGCTGCGATGTTTCGCGGCACACCGAGGTCCATCAGGAACAATGCGCGATTGCCGCGCGCGCTCATCACCTCATCGAGGTCAGCTCGCTGCAGAACCGGCTCTTCGGCAGAAACCGAGGAAACCACTACATCGGGAGTGCGTAGGGCTTCGTCCCAGCTGCCCCACGGTACGACCGTCCCGCCGAACTGTTTCGCCAGACTGGCAGCGCGCTCGAGCGAACGGTTCATCACCAGCAGTCGCGCGATGCCGCGATCGCGCAGCTGCGATACCACCATTTCGCTGACCGATCCCGCACCCACCACCAGCGCGGTGCGTTCATGGAGCTTGCCGAAAATGCGCTCCGCCAGCTTTACGCCGGCGGAGGCCACGGACATCGGCCGTGTACCCAGCTCTGTCTCCGAGCGCACCCGCTTCCCGACCTCCAACGCGCCTTGAAACAGGCGGTTCAGCACCGGGCCCGTGGCGCGATGCTCCTGCGCGAACTTGTAGGCCTCGCGTACCTGGCCAAGGATTTCCGCCTCGCCAAGCATCATGGAATCGAGCCCGGCGGCTACGCGAAACAGATGGCGAACGGCGTGTTGGTCGTAATGGTGGTAAAGCGAAACGCTAAGCACATCGTGCTTCACGGAGTGAAACTCGCTGAGGAACGAAGACAATCCCGGCGCGCTCTCGTGCATGGCTTCGGGTGGCACACCGTAGACTTCGCTGCGATTACAGGTTGAGAGGACCAACGACTCTTCAAGCAGGCCACGCGAGCGCAGTTGGTCCGCGGCCCGGCGCGCCTGCTCGGCGGTGAAGGACACCCGCTCGCGCACCTCGAGCGGCGCGGTACGATGATTCAATCCGACAAGGACTATTTCCACGCTGCTCGTTTCCTGCTGCCCTGTTAGGCTGCCGGGGCGGCCCCGGGGCGCCATCAAAAATACCGGTGGCTGTGCGACAGATACAGGTTCACCACCGTAAAACTCAAAATCACGATTGCAAAATTGAAAACGCAAAACTTGGAAGCGCGCGCGCCGCGCCACGCCGCCGTTCGTGCCACGCCGAAATAGACGGCGTAAAGCAGTAGCACCAGCAGGGTGATGACGTATTTCGGGTCGTAATACCAGAATTGCCCGTGCAAACGATCCACCCAAATAAATCCGAGGGCGGTGCCCGCGGCAATGGTCAGCAGCCCGATTAACACGCTGGAGCGGCTCATGCGTTCCAGCAAATCGAGCGGGGGCAGCCGCCAAACCACGTTGCCAAGTATCCGGTTGCGCAGCAGTCGTTCCTCTCCCAAGTACATCACGCTCAGTACGAACGACAAAGCGAACGCCGCGTAAGCCAAAATACTCAAGGTTACGTGCAGGGCGAACACCGGCCCGTGCGCCGGCGGAGGGCCGAGCTTATCTGGGGGCGCCAGGTGCGATACCAGAAATACGGCCAAGACGATGGTGACCACAAACGCCCCGACCGAGCGTTCCCGATGTATCAACTCCAGCACCAGATAAGTCAATCCGAGCAACCAACCGAATAGGGATAGCGAGCCGTAAAGATCGTGATAGGGCACGGTGTGCAGACCGCGCGACCGCTCCAGCAAAGCAAAATAATGCCCGGCGATGCCTGCCGCAAGAAACAGCGTAGCCACCCGCCCCACCAGCTTTTTCCCGGTGTTTAAAAATGCGAGATACAGCGCCAGGCTGACGCTGTAGGACAGGACCGTAGGGATCAAGAAAAGGTGGTTCATCGCTGTAATCATTTAAGCATCGCGGAAATGACAGTATAGCGTACGGCGTACACCGCAGCACCTGCGCGGGCACACCTGGCGGGTCACCTACCCCGGCGAGCGAGGGCTCTGGTCGGCAATGCCCCATGGGATTTGCTATCCTGTCTTTGACAACTCCATATGAGCGTTCCAGCCGAAAATCTCACCCGCAAGGAACTTTTCCTGCGCGCCTGCCGCGGCGAGGCCGTGCCGCGCCTGCCGGTCTGGATGATGCGCCAGGCGGGCCGCTATCTGCCCGAGTATCGCGCCATCCGCGCGAATCGCCCGTTTCTGGAAGTTTGCAAAACTCCCGAACTCGCCGTTGAAGTATCGTTGCAGCCATTCCGTCGACTGGGCGTCGATGCGGTCATCGTTTTCTCGGATATTCTGATTCCCGCAGAAGCCATGGGACTCAAACTCGAACTCGGCGATGCCGGTCCCAATCTCCCCGACCCCATCCGCAGCGTAGGGGATATCGACCGCCTGCGCATCTTCGACCCGGAAACGGAAACCGCCTTTGTCAACGAGGCCATTCGTCGCATTGCAAAAGAAGTCGGCCCGGACGTACCGGTGCTCGGCTTCGCTGGTGCTCCCTTCACCCTGGCTTGCTACATGATTGAAGGGCAAACCAGGGAAGGCTTTGCCACCGTAAAAAGCTTTCTCTATCGCGAGCCCCTGGCTTTCGAAAAACTGCTTTCCAGAATCGCCCAGGCCACGATCGGTTATCTGCAAGCGCAAATCTCTGCTGGTGCCGCCGCGGTGCAGCTTTTTGATACCTGGTGCGGCGAACTCAGCCGCGAAGATTACGAGCGCTACGCGCTGCCTGCGGTCAAAAAAATAATCGCCGCGCTGGCCGGCGAAGTTCCCGTCATCTACTACAGCAAAGCCTCCAGCCACCTGATTGCCGCAATCGCGCGTTCCGGCGCCGATGTCCTCAGCGTCGACTGGCGCATTCAACTGGCAGAACTCCGCAAATTCATCGGGCCAAAAATGTCCCTGCAGGGCAATCTCGATCCCGCCATTCTCTTCGGGCCGCCGGAAAAAATCCGCGGCGCCACGCAAGAGCTCGCCCATTCGCTGGGGGGCCGCGGCCACATCCTCAATCTCGGCCACGGCATTCTGCAACACACGCCGGTGGAAAACGCTCAACTGTTCATCGAAACCGGCCAAAAGGTCGCATTCGCCGAGCCAGCGCCGCCGGTGGTCATGCGCGCGGAGGCCCGCCCGTGATCGCGCCGAACTCCACGCAAGCCCTGCGCGAGGAACTCCGCGTCAGCGAAGCCTTTCTCTCTAAGTACAACCGCCCCGGCCCGCGTTACACCAGCTTTCCAACCGCCCCCATCTGGAACGATTCGTTCGGTCCCGACGATCTCGAGCAAGTCCACGCCGAAGCCAACGCCGCGCAAAGCCCCGTTTCGCTGTACATGCACCTTCCCTTTTGCGAAAGCCTCTGCCTTTTTTGCGCCTGCAACGTAATTATCCAAAAAAAT
>JBEKSZ010000158.1:0-13066 GCA_049516615.1 Candidatus Acidiferrum sp.
AATCCTGATACGAAGAATCGTCGCCGCACGTTTGCACCCCATTCGTTTGTCGTCAGAAGCGGCCGGGTCGATCTTCAGGGAGGCCGTCGAGCGCGTTTCATCGATCGACTCGGGCGCTGTCACTCGCGCTGTACGGGCCTGCGCGCTTGCGAGGCCAGTTGGTGTCTCCCGGACCGGACTTAGAAGTAAGACAAGCGAGTTGCGGAACCCCCGCCCGGCGACCCGAGTCTCGAGCCGCCTGAGCGGCATTCCGCGGACCAGTCTTTTTGTTGGATCGTGTTAATTATCGGCTCGCCGGCAAGAAAATTTGCATTCCTCGTGGCAAACCGAGCTTCGACGCCCCGGGCTGATCGGCTGGCGGCGGCCACAACCAGCAAGAGAAAGAACAGGAAGAGTTTCTTTCCTGCGAAGCCTCCTGCTTCACTCCTGGGTTACCCAAAAATGTCTTTTACCTTGTCGAACAGCGAGGATCCCCGCTCGGCAGGTCGGTTCTCCACTTTCAGCGACGCGCCCAGCTGCTCGACGAGCTTGCGCTGCTCGCGCGTAAGTTTGGTCGGAGTCAAGACGCGGACGTGGTAGTACAAATCGCCCTTGCCGCCGCCGCGCGGGTCAGCCAAGCCCTTGCCTTTGATCCGGAAGACCGCTCCGCTTTGCGTACCTTCAGGAATTTTCAGCCGCTCTTCGCCGACGAGTCCGGGAACCGGCAGTTCTGTGCCCAGCGCCGCCTGCGCGATGCTTAGCGGAATCGTGCAATACAGATCCGCGCCGCGTCGCTCAAAGAATTGATGCTCTTTTACCTCGAGCACGACGTACAGATCGCCGGCCGGACCAGCATTGGCGCCGGGCTCGCCTTCCCCGGTCACCCGCAGCCGCGTACCGGTGTCCACGCCCGGAGGAATCCGCAACTCGATGGTCCGCTCGCGTTCGATGCGCCCCTGACCACGACAGTCCGGGCAGCGCTCCTTAATAATCTGCCCCGCGCCTTGGCAATTCGGGCATGTCCGCGTGATGGTAAAAAATCCCTGCTGATACGCCAGCTGGCCGCGTCCCCCGCACGCTTGGCACGATTGCGCTCCGGTGCCTTTCTTCGCGCCGGAGCCATTACAGGCTTCGCAGTATTCCTGGCGCGGTAATTTAATCTTGGTGGTTACGCCGGTGGCCCCTTCTTCAAACGTCAGCGTCATGTCGTAGCGCAAGTCCGACCCGCGCTGCGCGCGCGTGCGTCCGCCACCGCGCCGCCCGCCGAACAAATCCTCGAATCCAAAAAAATCGCCGAAAATGTCGTGGAAATCCTGGAAAACCGTGCCCTCGAATCCGCCGGTGCCTCCGGCGCTCGATAGCCCGGCGTGCCCGTACTGATCGTAAATCTGACGTTTCTGCGCATCGCCGAGCACGCTGTAGGCCTCGGTGCACTCACGAAACAGCACGTCGGCCTCTTCCTTATTTTCCGGGTTGCGGTCGGGATGGTATTTGAGAGCCGCTTTGCGATACGCGGACTTGATCTCTTCGACCTGCGCGGTTCTTGAAACGCTCAAAACTTCGTAATAATCGCGTTGCTTCGCTCTGCTCATCGTTCTCGGGTCCCTGTTCCGTCATGGAGTGCGGGAGCCCGGCTCCCGCTTTGCTGCATTCTGGTCTTACCAACCCTCAAAAAACCGGCCGCCGGGCTGCCGTATTCCACACCCGCTTGCATCGGATCCAGCTAATTGGCTGCTTCTTTCGATGCATGGGTATGGTGCACCGCTACACGAACCATCGCCGGTCGCAACACCCGGCCGTGAAACACATACCCAGGTTGAAACACCTGCAAGATCGTTCCGTCCGGATATTCCGAAGTCTCCGTGCGATCCATGGCTTGATGCGTATGCGGATCAAACGGCCTGCCCAGGGGATCGATCCGCTCCGCGCCGAGCTTTGTAATGCTTTCCAGCAACTGCTTGTGAATCAGCTCAAAGCCCTTCTGATAACTGGCGTATTCCGGTTCGCGATGCGCCGCCAGAGCCTGCTCGAAGTTGTCAAGGATCGGCAGCAAGGCTTCAATCAATCGCCCGGTGGTGCGCTTGGAATCGTCTGCGCGTTCCCGCTCAATCCGTTTGCGATAGTTGTCGAAGTCGGCTTGCCGGCGCAGCAGCGTTTGCCGCATTTCTTCGAGTTCGCTGGCCAGCTTGGCGACCTCAAAGTCCGCTCTTGGTCCGCCTGCAGCGGAATCCTGGCCCTCCGGTCCCTGCTGCGGACCGTCCGGCACTCCGTCTTGCGTCCTTCTTTCGTTCCCGTCGATGACTCCCACAGTGACAACTCCCTTGAAAAATGATTTGCGTTTCGTTTTCGCGGTTCTTTTAAAAAGTAGCGCTTCCGGGGGCTGCCGGCCGCGGCAAGCGCGTTCCCTAGGGCTTGCTTAGCGCCTCGCTGAAAAGCTGTGCCACATAGGCCACGGCCGTCATGGCCCGTTCGTAGTCCATGCGCGTCGGTCCGAGCACACCCAGCGAGCCCTGTACCTCGTCATTGCGTACATACGGCGCGCTGATAACCGCCAGGTTTTCGCCCGACTGCGAAATCTCCTTGACCCCGATCTGCACGTGCACCGGCTCTGGCGTTTCAATGCAGGCGTTCAACATGGTCACCAGCCGATGCTTTTCCTCGATGGCCGCCAGCACATCGCGCAGCTGCGCCTGGTCAGTGAACTCCCCGCTGCCCACGATCTGCGCCGTGCCTTCCACGTGCACATGCAGCCCAGATTCATCGCCAAGCACCGCAGGGTCGCACAGCGTGAGCGCGCCGCTGACTAGACCTTCATAGCGCTCCCGCTCTTGGGCCAGTTTCTGCAGCAGGTCCGTTCGGATGGCTTCGAGGGTCCATCCGGAATAGTGCCGGTTCAAGAACTCCGCCGTGGCATCCAGCTCCGGCTGCGAAAACAGGCGATGCGGCCGCAGGATCTTATCGCGGGTATTCCCGCCGGGAGAAACCAGCACCACCACTACCCGCCCATCGGGCAGCAGCCACATGCGCGTGTGTTCCAGCACCGTTTTGCCCAGCGGCTGCGAAACGATGATGCCCAAGCCGTTGGAAACCTCGGCCAGAACGTGTCCCGCGCGCTCGGTGATCTCCGCCGAGGTTTTCGCCCCGGCAAACTCCCGCCGGATCCAATCGCGGTCATCCACGGTCAAGGTGGCCTGGGAAGCAATCTCCTGGGCAAAAAAACGATAGGCCGCCGCCGTGGGCACGCGGCCCGCGGAAGTGTGCGGCTGGTATAGCAAGCCGCCGTCCTCGAGATCCGCCATCACGTTGCGAATCGTCGCGGTACTCAAAAGCTCTTCAAACCGCTTGGAAATCGCGCGCGAAGATACCGGTTCGCCCGTCTCAATGTACGTGCGCACGATGTCCGCCAGAATCTGGCGGTTCCGCCGTTCCTGCAGTGCGGCAGTCCTCATACCAGCACTCTACCCCTTGGGGGCGCCGTTCTGCTAACGCTCCACCTCGTGTTATGGGTAAACGTTAGCTTTCCGCAGGATCCCCTCAACCGGTTAACCCACATGTTCTCGCCGGCGAACGGCCCCTTACCCGGTTTCCCGTGCGCCGTCGCCCGGCTCTTGCCGGCAAGCGACCTACCTACATTGTAGAAAGCGTGTCAAGGGGCGTCAAACCCTGGCGTCAAACCTATCCAGAATGGGGTCACTCGCGGACCCGCCTACTCCGCCACGGGCCGCAGCGACCGCAAAGCTACCGCGCCGAGCACCACGATCGCCGCGATCAGCGCCGCCCACATCGCCGCCGGATGGCGCTCCGTCCACGGGCGCGGGTCGCGCGGTATCCGGTAGGCCGTATTCACCGTCTCCGCCAGCAATCGCGCCGTGCCGGCGCCGGGATCGATCTGCGCCAGCTTCGCGTAATCATAGTTGGGCGCACCCATCCGCTGATTGCCATAGAACAATGTGGCCGGCCCCGGCGGGGTTTGAAAATAAATCCGGCGCTCGAGCTGTTGCAACTGCGCATTTGCGATTTTAAGGGCCTGGTCGTCCCCGTTGTGCACCATGATTTTCAGCGCCCCGTGTTCCTGCTCGAAAAGGAATACGTTCGCATCTTCCTGATCGATTCGCTTTCCGCCGCGCAACATGTGAATCCGGGTAATTGTGCCGTTGCCCGCGAAGCGCACCTCCCGCTCCATTTGTTCCTGCTTCGGGTCGTCTTCCTCCAGCCTTTGCACTTCGACGCTGCGCAGAAAATTGCCCTGCGCGCCGTCGATATCGAAGTGCACACGCTCGACTGGCACGCTGTTCGGGGTGTTGAAGCGCAGTACCGTGTCCCGTCCTTCTTGCGTGATGGCCGGATGTTCCGCCACGGTAACCCAGCGGCTCGCCTCGTCCTGTCCCACCTCGGTTTTCGCCCCGAGGATCTCGGTGCGCTTTGCCGGACCATCCAGCGTCACACGCAAATAGCGAAACGTACTGTCCGGCATCTGCAGCGTGCTGTTGTGCCCCAGATTCTCGGAGGTAAAGTCAAACAGGGAGCTCGACCCGAGCAGCGCCCAGGCTCGGGCATGCACATCGTTCGCTCCCTCGATTCGCGCCCGCGCCACAAAATCCTTGGTCTTCAAATCCAGATGCACGCGGTTATACATTTCTGTCTGCGTCATATCCAGAATGAACTGCGTGTTTCCCGCGACCGTGGCTGGCTGCAGCACCTTGCAATCCACTTGTTCGCGGACCGTGGCACCCCCGCCGGTCTGCAAAACATAGGGAACCTCGGTTTCCCCGGAATACAACCGCACATCCCCCAAGTCCCCTCGCGCATGGCCCCACAACGCCGCGTCCACCACGAGGAACTGTTGCGCCGCGCCAGGCGCAAGTTCCACGCCGCGTTGAAACTCGAGCGCGGCTGGGCCCTTGGCCTGCGATTCTTGCGCCCAAGCTGCCCGCGCCAGGGCTCCCTGCGCAACTAGAACCAGACCCACAGCCTGCAGTGCGCGCTTCATGCCGCTCTCAATTCTTGGGACTGGACAGCTTCAGCCAGTCGCGCTGGTAAATGAAGGACACCGTCAGCAACACGCCTCCGAGCGCCACAAAACTCGCGATGCGATAGCCCTTGTCGAGCGCCGAGACATCATAAAGAAACACTTTTCCTACCGTGAACGCCATCAGCGCCAGCGCTTGCCAACGCGCGAACGCGCTGCGCTTCCAGAATCCCACGGTCATCAGCCCGGCCCCATAAACCAACCAAATCGCGGAAAAGGTAAAATCTCGCAGAACATGCCATTGCGTATAATCAAATGCTTCGCCATTTCTGCGGAGGGCGAAAGCGTGGGCCCTGCTTCGCTCAAAAAAATCCGAAGCATCCAGCGTGAGCGCGGTCAAGGCCAACAAGCTCATCGCGATCTTGGCCAGCGACAGAAACGGCCGCATGTTCTCGGCAGCGACGGGTTCGCCATACCTAATAATCGCCCCCAGCACCGCGACGGCCAGCGCGTACGTCAGGAAGCGTTCGTTGAACACCAGGCGCGGTGTTTGCTCCGAGGAAAAGAGCAGCAAGCGCGCAATTCCCAGTAGCAGCGCGGCCACGCCCAGCCGGCCGAGCAGCCGCGTTCCCGTGCGCGCGGCAATCCACAGCAGGGCCGCGGATTCGACGAGCCAGCCCACCGCGATCCAGTGCCCATCGAGCTTGAGCGGTACGGCGACGGTCAAAAACGTCACCGCCAGCGTGATGTGCACGAGGCGAATGGTTCCCCGGCTTTCCTCCGGATGTAGCCGCTCGAACGCTTTCGCCAGTCCGAGATAGGTCGCGGCAATCGCCAAGGCGTACCACGTCAAGGCGTCGCGCGGCGCTTCATACATGGCGCACAGCGACGCAAAATAAGCGCCGGCGTTGAGCACCGCGAGCACACTGGCAATCGACAATTGCCTTGCGGCGCTGGCCTCTTCATTCTTCGCTAGCAGCGGCCCCAGCGCGAAAATGGCCGCAAACAAAGTCACAAAAACCACGGTCTCCGCCCGGTAGATTTCCCGGTAGTAGCTCGACGACCACGCCAGCACCAGGATTTCTGTCCCGATGAAGCTTCCCCATGCCAGCTGCAGCCACGGCTTCAACATCACAAGTACCAGCACCGCGATGTCCAGGAGCGCTACATAGGCGAAGAGCTCGCCCTCGTGATTCTGCCCAGTGGACAGCAACAGGGGCGTGGCGAATCCCCCGACCATTGCAAAGGTCGCCAGCAGCATGGCGTCTTGCTTCCACGCCAACACAATCGAGGTCGCGGTCACCGCCACCATTGCGCCAAATGCGGCAAGCGACGGAATGAGGTGATAAACCTGGAATGCCGCCCACAACGACAAATACAGCGCGCCCAGGCCGAGCGCCTTGAGGGAATATGAAAATGCGGCGTACCCCTTGGCGCGAAACCTCTCGCTCCACAACAACAGCGCGATTCCCGCGAGCAGCCCAATCCCCACGCGCCCGCTCGGGCCGATCCAATTATTTTCAAATGCATATTTCAAAAAATAGGAAATCCCCGTCAGCACCGCCACAATTCCGATGCGGTTCAGCCAATACTGTCCAATCTTTTGCTCGAGACCGCTATTTTCTAGCCCCGATCGATGAATCTGCGGCGGAGAAAAGCCTGGCGCGCCCGCCGCCCGTTCCGGCGGCGAAGGCGCAATAGGCACAGCCGCGCTCGGCGATGGCGTGCGGGGAGAAGTGGGGCTTGATGAAGAAAGGTTCGCCAAAGCCGTGCTCCCGGCCGCCGCATCCGGTGCGGAAGGGAGCGCTGGCGCCACGAGCGGCTTGGCGGCCCTTTCGCTGGCAATTCGGCCCGCGCTTAATTCCAGCTCATACACTCGCCTCGCTACCGCCGCCAACTGCGCGCGCAGAGCTTCCAGCTCGCGGGCGAGCTGTTCTGGAGACTTGTCCACCCGCGTAAGCTACTTTACAGGTCGTCCAAATGCAACGGTGACGGTGGCGACAGGCGGTTCTGCGCGCCGCTGCCGCGGCCTTCACGGGGCCGGTTGGCCAGTGAGTGTCGTTTCCCGATCGTCGCGACTAATCTGCGTTGTCGATTTGTGCCCGCTGCAGCTTGTCGGAGTAATCGATATACAGCGTTTTCCATTCGGTGAAGAAATCGATCGCAGAAATGGCCGCCTCGCGGTGCCCGTTCCCGGTCTGTTTGGTTCCCCCAAAGGGTAAATGCGTCTCGGCCCCGATGGTCGGCGCGTTCACATAGACAATGCCGGTGTAAAGGTCGCGCATCGCCGCGAAAGCTTGGTTCACGTTCTTGGTATAGATGGATGCCGAAAGACCGTAGGGCACGCCGTTGGCGACTTCGATGGCTTCCTCGAAGCTGCGTATGGGAATTACGGAGACCACCGGGCCAAAGATTTCTTCCTGCGCCACACGCATCTTGGGCGAGCAGTCGCCAAACACCGTTGGGGCGTGGAACCATCCCTTGGCGAGCGCGCCGCCATCCAGCCGGTTGCCTCCAGCCAAGAGCCTGGCACCTTCGTCTTTGCCAATCTGGACATAGGACATCACCGTTTCGAGTTGCTGCTCGTTGATGCAGGGTCCCATTTCGCTTTGCGAGTCCAGCCCGTCGCCGACTTTCAGCGCCTTCACACGCTCGAGGAAGCGCCTGATGAACTCGCCGTATACGCTCTGGTGCACGGCTACGCGGCTCGCCGCAGTGCAGCGCTGGCCGGTGGTGCCAAAACCGCCCCAAATGGCGCCGTCAATCGCCAGATCCAGGTTGGCGTCATCCATCACGATGATGATGTTCTTGCCCCCCATTTCGAGGCTGACGTGCTTGAAATCGGGCGCAGCAGCCTCGGCAATGATGCGCCCCACCGCGGTCGACCCCGTAAAGCTGATTACGGGAACTTTCTTGTTTTTGGAAAGAGGCGCACCAGCCCTTGGGCCATCGCCGCTTACCAGAGTCACCACACCGGTGGGACGGCCCGCTTCGGTGAGCACCGGCACCAAATGATAGGACGCCAGCGGAGTATCCTCGGCAGGCTGCCGTACCACGGTATTTCCCGACACCAGCGCGGGCATCATCTTCCACGATGGAATGGCCATAGGAAAATTCCACGGCGTAATCATGCCGCAGACGCCGATGGATTGCCGCACGCTCATGGCAAACTTGTTCGGCAGCTCCGAAGGCGTGGTCTGCCCAAACAGCCGGCGCCCCTCGCCGGCCATGTAGTACGTCATATCAATTGCTTCTTGCACATCGCCGCGGGTTTCGGCCAGAACCTTGCCCATCTCGCGGGTCATATCCTTTGAGAATTCTTCCTTGCGCTGCAAGAGCAGCTCCGCCGCGCGATACAAAATCTCCGCGCGCTTCGGCGCTGGCACCAGCCGCCAGGTCTTGTACGCCTCGTTCGCGGCATCCACCGCGGCATCGATATCCGCCGCGTCCGAAGACACGAACATGCCTACCAGTTCGTCCGTGTTCGCAGGATTGCGGTTCTCATACGCATTCCCGCCGCGCGGCTCAACCCACTCGCCATTAATGAAATTCTTGTAAACCCGAGGCGCTGCAACCGTAGCCATATTTCCTCCTGACGTTCATACCTCTGCCGCAACACTAACAGTGCTTCTCGGCTTATCCGGTGCGGGATCCAACGCGAACCGCAACAACGTGGCGGCCTCAGTTTACCGCGTTTACCCTGCGCCGCAAAATCGGCGAAGCCGCCACCCGTCAGCAGCGGCCGCCCGGCCTGCCGTTAATCATTAGAGCACCCTCGTAATTCCTCGTGCATTCTGCCCTCGCCTGTGTTAATCTTTTTTTGCGCTTATCACTTCGGTTGTGTTGTGCGGTCCCTCTGGTGCGTTACCTGCTGTGATCTGAGATTCCCGCCTGCAGTCTTCTCCGTACGTCATACGCGTAATCTAAAATGAGCCTGGCACAACGTGCCGTGCGCCCTCGGAACTCCGTGTGTGCGCCGGCACCAGCCAGCAAGAAAGCAGTGCAATGAATAGTTTTTCAGAATCAATGATTTCCCCTTACATGAAAGAGCGCCTCGCGGCCATGAAGTTTGTCACCCCCACGCCGGTGCAGGCCGCCTCCATTCCGGTCGCGCTCGAAGGCCAAGATGTTCTGGCTACAGCGCAGACGGGAACCGGCAAGACTCTCGCTTTCATGATTCCCGTAATCGAAAAGCTGTTGAAGCAGACCACCCCCGGCATCGGAGCGCTGGTGCTGGTCCCCACGCGCGAACTCGCCGTGCAAGTCGTCGAGGTGTACAACACCCTGCGCGGCAAACAGCTGACCCAAGCGGCCGCGGTGGTTGGCGGTCTTTCCGAAGGCGCGCAACTGCAGGCCATCCGCAAAGGCGCACGGTTGATCGTGGCCACGCCCGGACGCCTCGAGGATTTCCTCGAGCGCAAACTGGTCAATTTTCGCAGCCTCAGCATCCTGGTCCTTGATGAGGCGGATCGCATGCTGGACATGGGTTTCCTTCCCGCGCTGAAGCGCATCGCTTCGATTCTGCCGAAAGAACGCCAGACCATGTGCTTTTCTGCCACCATGGAAGCCAGTGTCGCGCACCTCGTTAAGGACTATCTGCGAACGCCAGTACGCCTGGCATTCGGCTCGACGCTCAAGCCGTCCGAGAACGTCAAGATGCAGGCCTTTGAAGTAGCCACCGAGCGCAAGCAGGAACTGCTGCAACGCCTGCTCAACAAAGAAAGCGGACGCGTGTTGGTCTTCGCGCGCACCAAACGCGGCACCGAACGCATCTGCAAGAGCCTCAACCGCGACGGCTTTTCGGCCTCCATGATTCACGGCGACCGCTCGCAATCGCAGCGCATGGCCGCTCTGGCAGCCTTTCAACAAGGCCGCATCAAAGTGCTGGTCGCCACGGACCTAGCCTCGCGCGGCATCCACGTGCAGGACATCGCGCACGTCATCAACTACGATCTGCCGGAAGTTGCGGAAAATTTCATCCATCGCGTAGGCCGCACTGGCCGCAACGGCGGCAAAGGCGTGGCCTCCACACTCTTTTCGCGCGAACAGCGCTCCGAGATCTTTCACATGGAGCGCCAACTCGGCATCAAGATGGAGCGCCTGCTGGCCACTGACGGCACGGCTGCGCCCCACAACATGAGCAACCCAACGTCGCATGCCGCGACGTCGCCGAACGGCGGTGCCAGACCGCCTTTTGTCCGCCCCGATGTGCACCGCAGCGAACCTCGTATCCAGAATCGCGGCACTCAGGCCCGCGAAGATTCCCGTGGCAACTCCTATGCCGGGTCGCACTCGGGATCCCATGCCATAGCCAAGGACGGGTACGGCAACGGTTCGCGTGGGGGCTTCAACCGCAACAGCAACCGAGGCGGCCGCAACGATTCTCGCCGCTCGTCATCGTTCGCGGCAGGCGCACGCGACAGTTTTTCAAGCGGCGCCGATCCGAACGCACGCCCCACCATCATCCGGCTGCCTGGAGAAGTGCTCCAAGCGCAAGTTGAAAACTAAGCTGCCTGGTTTTGCGGTGCCGGTCTTCCGGCACCGCAAAATCTAACGCGCAGTCCCAAAATCGGAACTGCCCCGAGTTTCATCGACCGCTTGCCCCCCGTTTGTCCGTTTGTAAATCGAATAAACTGCTTTGGAGTTCCGCGGGTTTGCGGATGGAACAGCGGCCCCAGTCAATAGGCTGGTCCAGTTAGTTGTTGGGGTTGCCCCCGGCCATGGCCGCTGCCCCGGCTACGCTCGTGGCGTCGAGGGTTATGGGGTTTTGCAGGATGAGATCGATCTTGGAGCCGGCGTCGAGGTACACGTCGTTGTGGTGGTGATGCGCGGCGATGGCGAAAATTGCGAACAAGCCCGCCAGTGAGCCCAGCGCAATCCCGATGATGAGCCCCTTTGACGGCCCCACATGTGGGAGCGGAGGCGGCTGGGGAGGGGTTTGCTGGGGTTCGCCGGCGAAGACGTACGCAGCGGGACCGAGATCGAACGTGTGGACTTCGTCTGGGTCGCCGCCATCGTGCGTGAAAGCCAAGGCATTCAGGTCGGAGAGGTCGGCAGAAGACCCGCCGCCGGGCTCGCCATCGGAGTCCGCTTTGTTGCCGCGGGCCACGGGAAGCGTCGACGGAGCGTCCGCGAGCCTGGCCTCCGCGGTGGCGCCCAAGAGCGGGACGGCATATCCGTTGGCGAAAATCAGACGCGTGAAGCGCATCTGGAAGGCCGGACGGTTTGAGGAATTGGGGCGGTGCACGGAGATCATTTGCCCTTCGGCGTAGGTGCCCGCGGGAATCGCAAGCTGGTTGTACACGGTAACGGGAAACGAGGTTTCGGCGCGCAGCGAGTCGCCGGAGTGCGTTGCGTGGGTATCGATGGGCGTGGTAAGCACCAGGGGGATTCTGGTGCCTTGCGGAACGGTGATGAAGCGCGCGGTTGTCTGCGGTTGCTCGACACTTCCCTGGCGCGGCGCGTTGGCGGGGTGGGGTTGCGACGGTCTTGCGTCGGGCCCGTCTTGCGAAGCGTAGGTTGGGGCTGGTTGCGGAGCCGGTTGAGCAGGTGGTTCTTGGGCGTTGCAGGTTAGAACCGTGAGAAGCGCCATGGCCAGGAACACACGCATATTGTTCTCTCCTTGAAGTGCTAATGATTGGTCAAAAATTCTTGCTGGTTATTGCTTGTGGTCCAAGGTCCGCGCGCTGGTCTGCGAAAGATTTTGTTGGCTGCCCGGATCGAAGGTCAGCGCGAAAGTTTTCCCTTTGAATTCGATCGCCAGCACCGACGGCGCGACGTCAGCGCCAAGGTCCACTTGAGATTTTCGCGATTTCTCGAGCAGGGTTGCGACCTGGGCCGGCACCGTGGCGACAAGCTTGCCCTTTTGCAGGATTTGCACTTGCGCGCTCGGGCCGGGACCCTGCCAAGTGGCTTCGTAGGCGCCTTTTGCGAGAGGCTGTCCGGATAGGGTCACGTTGCCGGAGAGCTTGAACGATTCCTTGTGGATGTCGCCGGACTCGGAGATTACGGACGGCGGACCAGGACAATAAATTCCCGGCGTTCCAGGGGTACCGGGGGTTCCCGGGATTACGGTTGAAGGAGTGCCCGGTATGGTGATGTCCGGCATGCCCGGGCCGCCTGGCACGGTCGTCGACGGGGTTCCGGGGATCACGGTAGCTGGCGTGCCTGGGCTGCCCGGGGTGCCGGCAACAGGACGGCAGCGCGTAGCGGAAGTCCAGAGCAGTTGCGGCGGCCGGGACGCTTGAGCGGCGGCGGCAACGTTTGCGGCATCCAGCGAGAGCGGGGATGCCAGGTCCATTTCGATTTGTGAGCCGCTGTCGAGGAGAATGTCGCTGGTGAAATAAACATCCACGTGAACGGCCGCGGTGGCGGTGGCGTTTATCGCGGGAACTTCATCCTGTACGAGGGCGGCTAGGGCATCTTTCGCCGCGGCATTTTCTCTGGCGGCAGTGCCGGGCGCTGCGACGGGAAGTTCCACGCTGTAACCGTTGGCGAAGACCATCTCTGTGAAGTGCATGCGAAATTCGGCGCGATGGGTTCGAGGTGTGGGGCGGGTAATAAAATCGATTTGGCCCGCCACATACGTGCCCGGAGGGATGGCCATGGTGTTGTGGATGGAAACGGGGAAAGCGGAGACGCCGTAAACAGGATCGCCGATGTGGGCGGTTTTGGCCCACACGGGGCCGGTGAGTGCGAGTATCACCTTGGTTCCCGCAGGAAGGAGCAAGGTTGCATCGCTGGCCCTGGCCGCGCCCGGCAGGGGAGTTTCCTGGCTGGCGGAAAGATTCGGTTGTTGCGCGGGTGCGGCTGGTGCGTGCGCGGGGGTTGCCAAAATTGCCAACACCAGCGCGTTGGGGAGGAATCGCATGGGCTATTACCTCCAAGTACGCGGTTAACGTGACCTGTACGATGGACGCGGGGCGAGGCTGGCGGGTTTCAGGATTGTCTAGAGAAGGAACGCAGGTCGCCAACTGCAGGCGCCAAGCGGCGAATACCAAGCCGCGCGATTCGAGCGTGTCGTTTGGCCAGCACTCGGCCGGATGCTCGGCTTGCTCTCTCAGCAACCGTTGGCGGGCGAGCGACCTTAGTGTCCTGAGCGCGGGCAAAATCCCGATC
>JBEKSZ010000159.1:0-12938 GCA_049516615.1 Candidatus Acidiferrum sp.
CCCACTTCATTCGAGCAGGAAAGCATAATCACGTTCAAAGTACGGTCCACGTGCATCAATTCCTTCAGTGTGTCCAGCCCGTTCATTTCTGGCATCAGCACATCCAGAATGACGAAGTCCGGGCGGTCGCCCTTGCTGACTTTCTCGATGGCCTCTTTGCCCGTGCTTACCGTCTCGACGTCATAGCCATCCACTTCGAGCAGCGTCTGCAAATACTTGCGGATGCTCGGTTCATCATCGACCACTAGAATCTTGTCCTTCACAGCCATTGCGGTGTTCCTTTCCGGTCTCAAAAAAGACTAAAGTCCTTTAGGCCTGGTCCATGGGCAAAAGAAACGTAAACTTGCTGCCCGTTTCCGGTTCGCTCTCGACCCAGATCTTTCCCCGGTGAGCCTGGATCAGGCGCTTGGCGATAGCCAGGCCGAGGCCCATTCCCGAGGTGTTGCGATCGACGCGTACGAAATCCTCGAAAATCTCCTGGTGATGCTCCGCGGGGATTCCCGGGCCGGTATCACTGACGCTGACTTCCACGCTGTTTGGACGCGGCAGACGGAAGCGCCGCCGCTCCGATGCCGGGGACGCCGCGGCCACACGCCGCTCCCAGAAATGCGGTCCGGCACAAAGCGTGACGCTGCCCCCGGAGGGTGTGTGCTTCAGCGAGTTGTCGAGCAGGTTGGCCGCCGCCTGCTGCACCTTCTGGTAATCGAATTTAAAAGTCGGAATCGAAGGATCGAAGGTACTCTCAAGGCGCACGCCCTTGCGCTGAAAGGCCTCCGACCACCGCTTGGTCAGTTCCTCGAGACAATCCCGCAAGTCATTCTCGCGCAGCTGCAAAACCAGCTTGCCGCTTTCAAGCGCGGAATAGTTCAGGAACATGGAAACCAGGCGCACCAGGCGCTCGCAGCTGTCTTTGGATTCCTCGAGAATGTCGCGCTGTTTTTCCGTCAGCCGGCCGAGCGATCCGGTCAGCAGCAAATCGTAGTAGCCCTTGATCACCGCGAGCGGCGTTTTCAGTTCGTGCGCTGCCGAAGCGAGAAACACCGTTTTCTGGCGGTTCACTTCCTGCAGCTTGAGGTACGCCGCCAGCAAATTGCGGTAGGTAATTTCGCGTTCTTGTAGGAGCTCCTGAACCGTGGGGTGCGCGCCCGGTCCTTCGGCGCTCGCCGCGGCTTGCACTGTCAGCTGCACCACGAGCCAGTCCGATTCGGGCATCCACTTGAGGCGCACGCGGTATTTCGCTTCGCCGAGTTCCAGAATCATTCGGACTTCGCGTTGCCCGCCGGCGATCTGGCTGAACACCTCGCCAGGGTCGACGCCGAGCACTCCGCTGAACAGGTTTACGCGCAGCGGATCGGAAAATCCGCGCGAGGCGAGATGCTTGTGCGCCAGGCTATTGGCGAGCAATAAATTCCCGGCGCGGTCGGCGACCAGGAACGGCTCTTCGACCGCATCAATTAGTCCATGAACGAGCCCTACAGGCAGCGATAGGCCCTGCGGGTGCTCAATGGAAGTGGGACTCAAAGTGACGCCCATGGGTAGTTGTCCCCGTTCCTAGGTGAGTGGTAAATTTTTTCCATTCCCCCGGACTGATGCTCGCAAAGGGGTGCCCGAGTGTCAATGGGAAAGGAGTTTGATTTGCACAATTGAGGAAACGAACTAGACACCTCCTAACCTCCCTGAGCACCCGGGCCGGGACAATGCTTTACCCTTAACTTAACCGCCCCTGAATGATAGGCTTGAGAAGCAGGAACGGAGACGCATGTGGCATTCCGAGTGCAAGTTCCCGTACTAGTTCCCTAGTACTATGAGAAACCGTGTGGAAGCCCAACTACTAAAGGCGGGTCAGCGCTTGGAATATTCCCCCATCCGTCGCTCACCTCGCATCCGTCTCCAGGTTCCGGTATTTTTGCGGGCCACGGACCTGTCGGGGGCCGAATTTATCGAATTGACCAAGACGCTGAATATCAGTGCCACGGGCGCTTGTATCGCCTCGGCCCACATCCTTCTCCCCGATCAGGTCGTGCACCTCACCATTCCCGCGCCTTCGCCCGCTCCCTCAAGCGTTGTGCCGAGCGAGACACCCCCCATTTCGGCCAAAGTACTTCGCCAGGACGCGGCCGGGGATATGCGCCTCTTCGGGCTCGAATTCCTTCGACCTCTTGAGTAATTTGGTACCTTCTTAGGCCGAATCAGCACCCTCTCCGCCCGCGTTTCGCCATCCCTGACACCTCACCGGTCTCCCTAAACGTTCTTTCATCTTTATCTAATTCCATTTTTTATAATAAGATAGCTCGATTTTTGGATTCTCGGTTTCCGCGGACCGAGACTCTGGCGGGCAATTGGATTGGCCTCCCGCTTGCTCCCATGGTAGTTGAGAAGGCCCTATGCTTCCCCAACCCCCGCGGGGATAGGCGACATCAGGTACACACCGGACATGCCCAGCTCCGGCGCGCCAGCGCCCTTGCGTTTACCACCTGAAGACTCCTACCTCGAACTTCTGGCGGACACCCTCGCCGGTCTCGAACTGCCGGCGCGCGGACAATTTCTGCAACGCTATTTTCACGCCATCACGCATTTAGAACTCGAAGAAAGCCAGTGCATCCAGCTTTGGGACGAGACGCTGCTGCGCCGCCGCGAACTCAGCGAGTGTTTGCGCCGCCCGGTCGCGCTCAAGACCGCTTTGCTCGACGTTCTTGCTTCCGCCAACATGTTCCGCGTGCCCATCATTATCGAATACGACGCGCTCAAAGAACTCGAGATGAACGCCGTCACCGATGCGCTCACCGGCCTCTACAACCGGCGCCTCTTCGGAGAATCCTTTGAGAAGGAACTGAACCGCGCGCGGCGCTATGGACAACCGCTTGGTCTCGTGATGCTCGATCTGCATCGCTTTAAGGAAGTCAACGACACGCACGGGCACCCCCGCGGCGATGAAGTTCTGCAAGCTGCCGCGGCCACACTCAAACGCGCGCTGCGCACCTCGGACTCCGCCTTCCGGATTGGCGGCGACGAATTCGCGTTGCTGCTGCCGCAGACCGATGCGCCGCAAACCCTGGCGCTCAGTCGCCGCGTCGAAGCGGTCTTCGCCGAAACCCTGAAGACCTTACGCGTCAACGTCAGCGTCAACCTGGATCACGGCGTCGCCAATTTCCCGCAAGACGGCGAACAAGCCGATCAACTCATTCGCGTTGCCGATGAGCGCCTCTATCGCCTGAAGCACGCGAGCCACGGCCGAGGCACGAGCGCGCGTGAGTCGAGCGGTCCGCGCACGGAAATCGCTGCCTTGCGCGCCGACGCTCCGCCCAGGCGGCCGGAGCCAGAGATGCGTCCGGCCGAGGCGCCGCAGGCCCCGGCCTCTCCCGCGGCCGCGGGTCCCGTTTCTGCCGATGCCCGGCCGACCGTGGCTGCGTTTGAAGCCGCCGCGGCTGCCACCGCCTCGGACATGGCCAGCGGTCAAACCGCGGGCGTCACTCCTTCGCCAAACATTTTTACGGTGGTGCGCAAGAACGAGCGCGTGTCCATGACCGGCACCAACGCCTACGCGGTACTGGGTGATGAAACTGCCCGCCGCGCGCGCGTCCTCGACCTCGGTTTCGGGGGCGTGGCTCTTGAACTCGACGCCGCCGAGGAACTGCCTTCAAGCATCCTCGCCGTGCTCCACGTGCCCATTCTTCCCCCGGTGCGCGTGAACCTCAGACAGATCTGGTCGCAACGCACCGCGCAGGGCAGCTATCGCATCGGCTGCACCTTCGTCTCCTAAATCGGACCCCCCGAGGCCACTAGAGAATCTTTTCGCCTTATCGTATAATCAAATGCTTGCTCGCGACCTAGCGACGCGGCTCCTGGTGCCCCGCCCTTGCGGGAAGCCGTGCAGACCGGACGCGACAGAATGGAGTTTTCCTCATGAAACCCGGTATCCACCCCGACTATCACGCCGTAACCGTGCACTGCGCCTGCGGCAATAACTTCTCTACCCGCTCAACCATCAAGGGTGAAAAGCTTAACGTCGAAATCTGCTCCAATTGCCACCCGTTCTTCACCGGCAAGCAAAAGCTCATCGACACCGCCGGGCGCGTCGAACGCTTCACCAAAAAATACGCCGACGCCGCCGCCAAAGTCGCCGCTGCCAAAAAGTAACCTGCTCAGGAACCAAGAGAATTCTCGACCCGGGGGGCGCGGCATGCTGCGCCCCCCTGGTTTTCCTTCGCGTTCATTCCTCACGGTTCCCAGACCCTTCTTCGTTCGCACCGCATTCTCATGTCCGTGTAGAATAACCAACCAACGTGGCCACTCAATCTCCGATGTTCGAAAGCGCTCCGGGCCAGCTGGTCGAAACCGCCCCGCCGCGTGTGACGCTCCGCAACCATTTCGCCCGTCCCTTTGATTCCGCCATCGCCGCAGCCCGCACCTGCTATGCCTCGCATCTGATCACCCCCGACGAAATCACCGATAAGCAGCGTTTGAACATCGGCGCCGCGACTTTCTTTAGCGGTCATCACACCGTGTTCCAGCACGCCCATTTTGAATTCGGCCTCGAGAATGTCAGCCGCCAGTTCGTCTGGTCTTTTCTGCACGCCCACCCCTTCTACAACTCCGAGCAGCAAAGCCAGCGCTACGTCCGTATGGACAAGGTGCAGGCCTTCGTCCCGGACGATGACGTTTTTTTCAGCTCCGCCAGTCGCGCCATCTACGAGCAAGCCATTTCTCGCGCCTGGTCCGCGTATCGCGAGATTTCCGCGTTGCTGGTGAACGACACCCGGGAAATCCTCAACGACATCTGGCACATCGGCCCGATGTCGCACGCCAAACGCCGGCAAAAAATCGAGCGTTCCGCTGAAAAGCGGGCCATCGAGGTCGCGCGCTACGTTCTGCCCGTGGCCGCCTTCACCACCATGGTGCACACCGTCTCGGGCATCGTCCTGCACCGCCTCTGGCGCATGTGCGATGCCTCGGACACGCCATGCGAAGCTCGCCAGGTGATTGGCGCCATGGTCGCGCTGGTCAAAGAAGTGGATCCGCAATTTTTCGAACGCTTCGGAACCGAGCCGCTTCATGAGCGCCCGGAATGGAAACACGCCGCCCCGGATGCCTCACAGGGCGAGGCCGTGGCTCGCGAATTCGATGCGCAACTCGGCGGGAAAACCGCCAAGCTCGTCGCCTACGCCCCCAGCGCCGTCCACGTCACCGCCGCGGCCTACCGCGCCGTTGTCGGCCTGACCGAATCGCAATGCTCCGACGCCGAAGCCCTCGACCGGGTGCTGAATCCCGCGCGGAATTCCTATCGCCTCGAGACTCTGAACGTAGGCGTGCATTCTCCGATGATGCGCGCGCTGCAGCACGCCACCTACACCTTCGCCAAAAAAATCAGCCACACCGCCGATTCCCAGGATCAGCGCCACAGAATGGTTCCGGGCTCCCGGCCGCTGCTGACGCTCGCCGATACGCGCGAGCCCGACTACATCACCCCGGCGCTACTCGCGCATAATCCGCGCGCCCGAGAGGTTTATGACCGCGCCATGCACGAAGCTTGGCAGGCAAAAAACGAGTTACTCGACCGCGGCGTCCCGCCCGAGCACGCCCTCTACGTCCTGCCCAACGCCAAGTCCATCCGCCTGATGGAAACCGGTTCCCTTCTGCACCTCCTCCACAAATGGACCATGCGCACCTGCTTCAACGCCCAGGAAGAGATCTTTCAATCCTCCATGGACGAAGTAGCGCAGCTCCGCGAAGTGCACCCGGAAATCGCCCGCTATGTCGGTCCCCCTTGCTACCTCCGCGCCAATATCACCACCCCGGTCTGCACCGAAGGCTCCCACTACTGCGGCATCAAAGTCTGGCTCGACTTCCCGAACGTCACCCGCCGCATTTGATCGCGCGCCGGCGCGGTGACCGGCCGAGCTAGCGTCGCCATTTCGCGTCCGGTCGATTCCTGCCTGAGCGACTCCTCGTCGTGTAACCGGCTCCTCGCCCGGAACGTCTACTATGTAGAGCCGCCTGCAAGAATCTGTCCCCTTTCCCGCGCGGCAGGAACGAAAGACCGCTCAAAATTCTTTACGGAGTCCGCCCATGAAGACTCTGCTCGCCGTTCTGCTTCTCACCTTTGCCACAGGCGCGTTCGCACAAAGCTCGCCAACACCAACCGCTGTCGCTCCGGGCTGTGGCACCGCTGACACTAAGTTTGATGTCAGCACCAGCAACTCCCAGCACCCCATGGCCAAACCCGATCCCGGCAAGGCACTCATCTACTTCCTGCAGGACGACACCTATTTCGACGCAAGGCCGAGGCCCACCACGCGCTTCGCCATCGACGGCACCTGGATCGGCGCGACCCATGGCAACTCCTACTTCTACCTTTCCATCGATCCCGGCGAACATCACCTCTGCGCCAACTGGCAGTCCTACCTCGGCCCCACTGGCCTCGGCACCGGTCTCGACACCGCTGCCGCACGCTTTAGAGCCGAAGCGGGTGGCATCTATTTTTTTTCCGCGCGTAATCACGGTAGTCTTCACACCGGCGCCGCGGGCGTTGAACTTTTGCCGACGGACGGCGACGAAGCCCAACTCCTCATGAGCAGGTTTGCCCTGGCATCCTCTCGTCCCAAAAAATAGCTACCTAGGGAGAACAAAGCTGTCTTACCGTTCAAACCAGTTCCGTCCCCCAGGGAGGATCCCGTGCCATCCCAGCTTCGCTTCACCCTTGCCGCTCTGACCGCCGCGCTCCTTCTCTGCCAGCCGCTCCGCGCCTTCGACTCCCCTTTGTCGGACGAAGCCGTCCGCGAAGCGTACTTCCTCGGCCAGCGCCACGATGATTCCCTGGCCGTGGCCTTGGCCAAGTACAAAAAAGCGCTCCCGCTTCCCGAGACCGGCCCGCATATCGCTTCGGTCACCTTCTTCACGCCGTTCGCGCTGCTCGTAGAGGCCTCGAGCCAGCACCCGAGCTACAGCGCCCAGCAAGCCGCCCTCGACCACCGCGGCCGGAAGGAAACCGTACAGATCATCGTGGAAATCCGCTTCACGGACTCTTATGGTGCGTACATTGTTCGTCCCACCAGTTCGAGCTCGGACGCACCGAAAGGCTTCGCCTTCCGTCCTTATAATTTCTGGAAGGATTTCGACGTGCAGGCCTTCTCAGCCGACGAGGAAGAAGTGCTACCGCTTTCATTTTCCGGGGAGCCTAGCGTCCTCTGCTCCGACACCGGCGGCTGCACGCTCACCGGCGCGACCGTCACCCTGGAATTCCCGGCCGACGCTTTCCCCTCTGATTCCGCGACCGTCCTGGTCACTCCGCCGGAGGGCGAAGCTGTTTCCGTGGACTTTGATCTTTCCTCTTTCCGCTGAAACCCGGGGCGGCGCTCAATAAGTCTAGAAGGCGAGTACGCTGTGGTTCGGGAATCAGGCGGTGTTCCAATTCGTCTGGATTCGGTTTTCAAGGAAGTATTGCGCCTGCTTCAAATCGCGGCCGCCACGCGAGTAAAGATCGAGATAGCTCTGGAGGTCCGACACGACCGGTACGCTTCCTTCATATGTCGCGTACATGAAAACTCCGAAATCGTACGGGCTCGATACGCGAATCGAAGGTCCGATTCCCTGCCCCACGCTCATTTCTCGTATGCGCACAGCGGTTTCCGCTGAAGTCACAAAAAGATCGAACTTGTCGATGTCGATAAAGGGGGCACTGAGCGAAGCGGCCGCAGCTCCCGTGAATGCGAATTGCCCAGGTGCTATTCGATTGAGCGATTCTGCTACGCTCCGCAGTCCCACCCCAAAAGGGTTCGTGCAGGTGAACGAGCCGCGCAATCGCCATCGATATCGTTCCTTATATTTTTCCGCCCACTGGCTCAGAAGACGTACCGGTTCCGGAACGACAATCGCTGAATTTCTTCGCCTTATCCAGAGTTCCTGGTCGAGCGTGCTCAGGGCTTTCGAAATCGAACCAAGGCTTATCTCAAACGTCCCCCGACGAACGTCGCTGGCCGCACCAACCAACGGATTTATGCGAGTCTCGGCCGTCAGTTCATTACCGAGAGTCGTCAGGCTCCAGGTTCTTGGCTTTTGGAGCAGAACTCTTAGCACTCGGGAGGCCTTGCCGGAATACACATTCTGGATGCGCGTGTTTTCTCGAGCGTCGCTCTCTGATTTCCCGATCACCCCAAGTCTCTGCAACGTGAATTTCCCCGGGACATTGACAGAAAGATTTCCCGCGAGGTCGATGAAGTCGATCGCGTTCTCGATACAAAATTTCTGCGCCTGCGGAGACATATAAGGAGCGATGATGGCGACGGCGGTTTCCGGCTGTAGGCTTTTCAAGCGGGCGATCCACGGACTGATCTGCTCCAATTGCTTTGGCGTCACATGTCTCTTCACCTCGCCGAGGACGAACACTTTGTTCGAGCCCGATTTCAGCTCGAAGCGAAGGTCGAACGGACCGGCTGTTTCCGCATTCAGCTTTGAGATGCTAACGCCTGGCGGCCCCTCGAACGGTCGCCCCTCCCGTAGGCCTTCCAGCACGGCGTCAAGCGCTGGTTGCTCTTTCTCCATACCGCGATTTTCAAGCATGCCAAACAGGTACGTAAGGGAAAATTTTCTTATATGCACAACTTTCGCTTTTGCGAAAGGGCCGAACCGAGAGGAAATTCTCTCGGTCCGATAACGAGACAGCAATCGATCTGCTTACTTTTCAATGGTTTACAAAGGCATGTACGGAATCGTCAAGAACGAGCACCTGCTTCCGGCGACATCGGGGTTTACGGTGGAGGGGCGGTGCCGAGAAGCAAAGACGGGCTAGTATTTGTCTGGTGCGGCGGCCTACGACCGCCAGTAAAGCGTCACCGGACCGGCCATCGGATGCACCATCGGCTCGCCCGTCCGTCGCGACTCGAGCAGCCCGGCCTTCAGCCCGAAATACCATTTGGCGGGCCGGTCCGCGTCGTCAATCAGCATCAGCCGCGGATTGTGTTTTAGTCCTTCGGCCTGTTGAATCATGGTCAGCTGATCCTGGCGCAAAAATCTCTTCGCGAAGCTGCGGAAGATCGGGACCACCAGCGGCAGCCACGCCGCCACGTTCCAGGCCGCCACAAAATCGATGCGGCAAAGATCGCGTCGCACCGGCGTGACCGTCGCGCGGCTCGAAAACCACAGTTTGCCACTGTGAATCTCTTCAAGGCGCATGTTGGGCAAGACAAAATCGATCGTGGTGCTCACCGTTTCGCCGGTCATCCTTTTCAGCAATTTGTACGGCGCGCTGTTCGAGCTGGGCGTGTGCTTGCTCATGCGAAAACCATTTTCAATCGGTTCAAACTTTTTCTCTTTGTCGTGAATGCTGTGCCGGCTCCGCCAGTACCACGATTGATGCACGAACGGCCCGTGCGCCGGATCCATTAGTCCGATAATTCCCTGATCCACGTGGGAAGGCAGCTCGCAGGCAAGGTGCGTGATCTTGTAACCCTCGCTGAAGACCGGCAAGGCCGGCGCGGCGGGAACTCTCCCCGGCAACCGCGCGCCGGCCTGGGTCATATAAACCCACAGGTATCCGTCGCGCTCCTCGCAAGGAAAATGGCCGGCGAAAATCCGCTCCACTTTCAATTTGTCCTGGGAAGTTAGCGAAGGAATTTCAATGCATTGTCCGGTGCACGCTGCAAATTTCCAGCCGTGATATCCGCATTCAACGGCCTGACCGTCAAATCGCCCATAAGAAAGGGGAATCCCGCGATGCGGACAGGTATCGCGCATCGCAAAAGCCTGGCCCTTATCGGTGCGCCCCACGACCAGGGGCACCTCGAGCAGCATGGCAGTTACCAGCTTGCGCCCGCGAACTTCTGCGCTGCGCACGGCGGGATACCAGAAATCCCACAGAAATCCCGCATCGCCGCCAGCGGTTCGCGGCCCTTCGGCATCCTCTGCGGCTAAAACGGAGGGCACCGCCACTCCAGAAAATGAATCGTTCATAAGTCTCCGGCATCCTAGTATAGGCTCTCCGGGCCGCGCAACCGCAGCGCAGCGACGCCCCGCGCGGCAATTGCACAGAATGCAGTTCGGGGCTATTCTTTAAGCTGAGCCAAATGATGTTTGCCCCTTTTTATTAGCGATTCCCTCTCCCACATCCGCCGCGGCGGACCTCCCCGTATGCGTTCGAGCTGTTCGTGCCGTTAGCATTCATCGCCAAAAAAAAGGAACCGAGGAAAGATTTATGGCCGGCTTCACACTATCAGAAAGACTTGATCAACTCGGCGCGCGCTACGACGACCTCACGCAACAGCTGCAAACCGCGGAACTCGTCTCCGACTCTTCGAAATTCCAGAAAGTCGCCAAACAACACTCCGACCTGCAGCAAATCGTCGCAAAGCACCGCGAGTACCAGCAAATCGAAAAAGACCTCGCCGGCGCGCACCAGATGATCGCCGAAGGCGACGACCCGGAAATGAAGCAAATGGCCTACGATGAAGAAAAGCAGCTGGTGGCCAAAAAAGAAATCGTCGAACGCGAACTGAAGGTTTTGCTCCTGCCCAAAGATCCCAATGACGAGAAAAGCGTCATCGTGGAGATTCGCGCCGGAACGGGCGGTGATGAAGCCGCGCTGTTTGCCGCCGAACTTTTCCGCATGTACTCGCGCTACGCGGAAACGCAAGGCTGGAAAGTGGAAGTCCTTGAGAGTTCCCCGTCCTCCCTTGGCGGCATGAAGGAAATCGTCGCGGCCATCAACGGCCACAAAGTGTATTCCAAGCTGAAATATGAAAGTGGCGTGCATCGCGTGCAGCGCGTGCCGGCGACGGAAACCCAGGGCCGCATCCATACGTCTGCCGCCACCGTCGCAGTCCTCCCCGAAGCCGACGAGATCGACATCAAGATCGAAGCCAAGGATTTGCGCGTGGATACCTTCTGCTCCTCTGGCCCCGGCGGGCAATCCGTCAACACCACGTATTCCGCCGTGCGCATCACGCACATCCCGAGCGGCCTGGTGGTCTCGCAGCAGGACGAAAAATCGCAGATCAAGAACCGCGCCAAGGCCATGCGCGTACTCCGCGCCCGCCTTTATGAGATGGAACTCGAGAAACAGCAATCCGCGATTGGTGCCGAACGCCGCGGCCAGATCAAGACCGGCGATCGCTCGGAAAAAATCCGCACCTACAATTTTCCGCAAAACCGCGTCACCGACCACCGCATCGGCCTGACCCTGCACAATCTCGGCGACGTAATGGAAGGCAAACTCGGCGCGCTGGTCGACGGCCTCGTCTCGCACTACGAAGCGGAACGACTCGAACAGGAACTGGCCCAGGCGTGATGGTTTCCGATCTGCGATCGGATGTTCACGATCGGAGGTTCCTCCCTTGACCAAACGACTCAGCCGCTCGTGGGTATTGGCTTTGTTCGTCTTCTCTGCCTCGCTTCTCGCGGCTCGAGCGCAGGAGCGCCCCGCAGGTTCCGCGGACGACCTGGCCTCCGTGCGCGATGTACTCAGAGGACTCGCTGCCGCCGACAACGCCGACAATCTCGACGCCGTCGTGAGCCACTACCGTGAGGACGCCATGCTCTTGCCGCCGAACGCGGGCGCCGTTGCTGGCCGGCCCGCTATTCGCGTCTGGTATGAACAGGGCTTCCATCATTTCCGCTTCGAGGTCAGTTTCGATGTCGAAGAAATCCAGGCGTCCGGCGATTGGGCCTTTGCGCGCGGCTACATCAACGGCCAGCTGAATCCCAAGGCGGACGAAGCTCCCGTCCGGCTTCACGAAAAATACCTTATGGTGCTCCGCCGCGACCCGGGCGGCTGGAAAATCGCGCGCCTGATCTGGAACAGCGACGAGCCGAGACCTGCCGCGCCCAGGTGAAAGCGAGCCAAGGGATGGAAGTTGCGAAAAAATCAGGCCCCGCCTCTGACGTGCGCAACGCCCTTAAAACGGGGATAGCCCTCTTGCGCGATGCCCAGGTTTCTTCCTTTACCCTGGCCGCCGAACTGCTGCTGCTCCATGTGCTTGGCTCTAACCGCGCATGGCTGTACGCCCATCCGGAAGAGCATTTATCCGATGAGCAGCAAGGAAGGTTCCTCGCGCTGGTCGCCCGCCGCGCGGCGGGTGAGCCGGTGCAGCATTTGACCGGGCACCAGGAATTTTGGGGTCTGGAATTTGAAGTGAACCGCGATGTGCTGATTCCGCGACCCGAAACCGAACATGTCATTGAAGTCGCGCTCGATCGTCTGGCGCTGCGCGAACTCCGCTCGGGTCGCGGGCCAATCGCGGGCGGCCGCGGAATGCTCATCGCCGATGTTGGCACGGGCTCAGGGTGCATCGCCGTTTCGCTCGCCAGAGAATTTCCCGAAGCGCGCTTCTACGCCAGCGATATATCGGAAGCCGCGCTTGCTGTCGCCCGGCGCAATGCCGAACGCCACGGTGTTTCTAGCCGCATCGAATTCTCTTCGAGCCATTTACTGGGTGGTGGCAACGCCTGCGCGGGCCCTCCGCGGTTCGACGCCATCGTCAGTAATCCTCCGTACATCGGCCGCCGGGAAGCCGCTTCGCTCCCGGGCGAAGTTCGCGACCACGAACCCGCCGCAGCACTCTTCGGCGGCGAAGAAGGCTACGAGCTTTACGGCGCGCTCACGAGAGAAGCGGCGGCGCAGCTGAAGCCTGGCGGGCTGCTGGTCCTCGAACTCGGCCACAACAGCCTCGCCGCGGTACAACCTCTGCTCGCCGAACCGACCTGGTCGTATGTAAACATCACCAACGATCTTGCCGGCATCCCGCGCGTCATCGCCGCGGAACTGGCTTGAGAACTCAAGCTGAAGACGTAGGGCTCTCTGATGACTAATTGCAAAGGAGAATCCTTGGTTGTGGCGCAAAATCGTAAGGCGTAACCTGTCCCCATGCCGGATCTGGCCAGATTCCGCGCCAAGCACGGGCCCATGGAAGCCAGCGATCCCGCGTCCATCGCTGCCATCCTGCATGTCG
>JBEKSZ010000160.1:0-12775 GCA_049516615.1 Candidatus Acidiferrum sp.
GATAGCGACGGATACCGCGCCGGGCGATCGGTTCGTCATCGACGATGAGGACTCGCGTCTTCAATGCGAACTCCGCAGTGGAATGGTGATGATGGCCTCACAGCCTCGACCGTCGCCCCCGGTAAGTTCCAGCGACGACTCGTCCCCGTAGAGCTGTTTCAAGCGTGACCGGACATTGATTAGTCCGACGCCGAATCGCAGGCGCGATCCTGGTGCCGGACCGGGGCCATCATCGCGGACGCTGAGCCAAACTCTGCCGTTATGGAGTTTCGCAGTGATCTCCAGCCGGCTTGCGGTGGAATCGACGCTGAAGCCATGCTTGATGGCATTCTCAACCAGCGGCTGAAGGGCCAGGCTCGGGACATAGACACCGAGAAGATCATGCGGTATGTCCATGTGCACCTTCAGGCGATCATGAAAGCGTGTCTGTTCGATCTCCAGATACTTGCCGACGAACTCGAGCTCGCTCTGCAAGGTGATCTCGTTCTCCCGGCGTTCGAGGGCCATGCGCAGCAGGTCCCCGAGACTGACCAGCAGACGGCCCGCAGCATCGACGTCTTCCTGCATCAGAACACCGATGGCATGAAGGCTGTTGAATAAAAAGTGCGGATGCAGTTGGCTCTTGAGATTCTCAAGTTCGGCATGGGAGAGCTGTGTCTCCAGTTGCGCCGCTATCGTCTGGCGCTCCATCGCAACCTGGTAAAAGTGCATCGACTGGTACAAGCCCACCACTAACCAGTATGTGAGTATCCCGGTAAAGCTCATGAAAAGAACACCGACTCCGAACGACGAGAGGAAGCGGTGCACGTCAGGACCAGTGATGTGAAAAGCGAACCGGAGAAGTGCATGGCTCAGAAAGTATTCGGCGACCGATACCAGGGGAGCCATCATGAGCGACACGATTGTGTGGAGCACTATGTGCCGTGCAAGCCTCGGCCTCATCAACGGGAACCGTTTGGCAAGACCGATCACAAGCGGTGTCAACGCCGCCCATATGTACCACTCAACGAGTTCGAGCGCGCCCTCGATCACCCAGTGAACCTGCGAACCCTGCACCTTTTCCACCACGGTCTGTTGCGCGGTAAACAACAGCGCCACAGTCGTCCACCCACACAGGATCAAAATCCATTTAACCCATCCCCTGTCTGGCGTGAGCTGCGGCAAGATTTGTCGACCCTCCAGCACGGAGTATAGCTGACCCTTCAAGAGAGACCTCGCCCCGGACACGGCCATTGATAGCGCCAGGAGCTCTGTTGATAGCCAATTCTGACCGTTTGTCTCATCGCAGACGCCGCATATCACTTTTCCTGCAAATATTCGTTCTTCGCGACCTATGGTTCAGCGTCAGCAGGACCATTCAGGTTGATGTAAAGGAGTTCCACATGAAGAAGATTCTGACTCAGTTCGCACTGTGCGCGCTTGCGATCGCTCTGCTGTTGCCATTGGCGCAGGCGCAGCCGGCGAAATTCCAGGCCGCCTTCGGAGAAGATGCGGGAACGCTTTCCAAAAAATTCACCGCACTCGCGCAAGTTATGGCAGGCAAGTACGAGTGGAAGCCCGGCCAGGGCGTTCGCTCCGTCGGCGACGTGTTCAACCTGATCGTTCAGGAGAACGGCCTGCTCGTCGACGCGCTCACGGGTAAAACGAATTCGGGGGCAGAGCCCGCGCCCATTACCGATCCGGGGAAAATGCAAGACGCTCTGAAGGCTTCTTACGCCAATCTACAAAAAGCGATTACGGGACTTTCCGACAACGACCTGCAGACACACGTGAAACTGTTCGGAGAAGACATGACCAAGCAGGACGCGGTGATGCTGATTCTCGAAGATCAACACGAGCATCTGGGGCAGTCGATCGCCTACGCGCGCACCAACGGCGTGGTTCCGCCCTGGTCTAAGTAGGAGCGCCGCGCGCGGCTAGCGCACCGGCTGACTCGGGGTTCGGCCACAAAATTCACCGCGTTGTTTTTGCATTGGATGCCAAATTCTGAATAGCTACAAGGGAAGACACATGATTGACTTCGGTTTGGGAAAGTTGCGGCTCTGGAGCGCGGCAGCAGCCTGCGTGGGCCTGTTCATGACGCAGGCGGCGGGACCCCATCCAGCTGCCTTTACACTCGACGATGTGATGCAGGCGCCGTATCCGTACGACATGGTGCCCGCGCCCACGGGCTCGGCCGTGGCCTGGGTATTCGATGCGAAGGGTTGCCGTAATATCTGGGTAGCAGACCCTTTTCGTGGCGGGAAAGCGCGCCAGATCACACCGTACACACGGTGCGACGGTCTCAATATCGGCGACCTCGCATGGTCGCCGGATGCGAAGTCGATCGCCTTTACACGCGGCCAGAATCTTTGGGACGACACGCCGGTCAACGTTATTAACTCTCCGGAAGGCCCAGCGTCCAGGGAAGTATGGGTGGTTCCCACGGCCGGCGGCGTGCCGCGCAAGGTCGGCGCGGGACACTCCCCTAGCTTCTCGCCCGATGGCAGCCGCCTGCTGTTTGTCGACAACAAAAGAATTCTGACGGTGGCCCCGAGCGGCGATGGCGACGCGCAGCCATTGCTCATCGATCAGGGCATAGTGGACTCGCTGACCTGGGCGCCGGACGGCAAGCGCCTGGCGTTCGTGAGCCGTCGAGGAAACCACTCGCTGATCGGCGTCTACGATTTCGTTCGCCAAACCATCGTCTGGTTGAGTCCGACTCTCGACTACGACAGCTCGCCCGCGTTCTCACCGGACGGCGCGCGGATCGCCTTCATTCATGTGCTGGAAGAGAAAACTCTCTCCGAATACTCCTCCCACCGCAGCGGACGACCGTGGTCGATCTGGACGGCGGACGTGAAAATCGGCCAGGCGCGGCGTGTCTGGATTGCCGACGCGGGAGCCGGCAGCGTATTCCAACCGACGTCTTCGGTGAAGAACCTGTTCTGGACCAACCAGGATGATCTCGTATTCCCTTGGGAGAAAAGCGGCTGGCTGCATCTGTATGCCGTCCCCGTGCAGGGCGGAACGGCACGCGCACTCACGACGGGAAAATTTGAGGTCGCACAGGTCGCTTTCAGCCATGATCGCAAGCGCCTGGTCTATTCATCCTCACAGGACGACACCGACAGGTTGCATCTCTGGACGGTCGATCTCGAGCATGGTTCGGCTGTGCGCACCGACCAGAGCCATGCCATCGAAGACATACCGCAGATCGGCGCCGACGGCGCTCTTTTCGCGTTGCAGAGCGACGGCAACCAGCCGCTGCATCCGGTCGTGCTGAGTGCGGGCGGGCAATGGCGGCCGCTGGCTCCGGAAGCCATCCCGTCCTCCTTCCCGAGTTCCGAGCTCGTCATGCCTCAGGCCGTCACCTTTACGGCGAAGGATGGCCTGGAAACGCACGCGCAACTCTTCCTGCCGCGTGAAACCACCTCCAGCCCGCACCCGGCGATTCTGTTCTTCCACGGCGGACCACAATTACAGATGATGCTGGGGTTCAATACCGACACCCGTGAGCATAACTGGATGTACGCGTTTAATCAGTACCTCGTCGCCAAGGGCTACGTCATGCTGTCAGTCAACTATCGCGGCGGTACCGGCTATGGCCTTGACTACAGAGAGGCCGACAACCGCGGCCCCGGCGGCGGCAGCGAACTCAACGACGTCATCGGGGCCATCACCTACCTGCGAGGCCGAAAGGACGTCGACTCCCATCGATTGGCCATCTTAGGGGACAGCTATGGAGGATTCATGGCGGGACTCGGTCTCGCGCGGGCCTCAGATGCACTCGCGGCCGGTGTCGATTATGCGGGCATCTATAACTGGTCGACGTTCCTGTCCTCGGTGGGCGAGGCGATCGAAGGAGATGATGCGAACCGCCGGGCGGTGGAATCCTCCCCCGTCGCGACCATCGACCAGTGGCGCTCCCCCGTGTTGCTCGTGCAGGCGGACGACGATCGCGACGTTCCCCACCAGACCACCGAACTCATCGAAGACTTGCGGTCGCGCAACATCGACCACGACGTAATCATGATTCCCAACGAGATTCATGTCATGGTTCGCTACTCATCGTGGATGACATTGTTCAATGCGACGGATATGTACCTCGATCGGCATCTCGACAAGCGGAGCGTGCCCACTCCTTAAGCCGGTCCATTACAGCGGTTTTGATCGACGGCATGTGGGCCCTCCGCTTAGTCAAGTTCAGAGTCTCACCTGTGATGATGAGCGACCAGGGGTGAGGCTGCCCGCGAAGTGCCTGAAAACGCCCGGGCAGTAACCAGAGCGCTTACCAGAGTCCCGCAACAGCGACCGTCATCTGCACCGAAGCCAGCCTTCCAGACACTCCTTCATGGCGGATCTCCGCCAAAGTCTCGGGCAGCTATGACGGGGAGGTGAGCTTCAAGGAAAGAGGTGGGAGTACGGTGACGCATGAAAGACCGAATTCACTCTCAGTCCGGTCCTGAGTTTCAATCCATTCGGTACTCGCGGAGGCGGTGAGGATTCCCGTTCAACTCTGCGTCTTTCAGACTGAGCAAATCAGTGAAATCACAAGGCTTCGCTGACCCGAAACTTGACCTTGGTCAAAGCCTTTGTTCCGATTGAAGGGTCCTTAACGATATAAGAGATTGAGAACAAGAAACTTTGGTAGGGGCGGTGGGGATCGAAAGGACAAGCCATTGAATAAGGCTTGTGCCCTCAATGTGTTGCAGCCACTCCCCCTCTCCAACTGGAACAAAGGGAACAGACGTCGGGCGAAGCCTGCCTTGGTCGCATGACACTCGACTCCAACAACTCCGTCCTTTACTTCTAACTACCAACGTGTCCAGCAAATCTGGGAATCTGCTTTTCGCTCAAAGATAACTCGAATGGACTGAAAACGTTGGATTCGTGCACAGTTCGTGCACAGTCTGCGCAATACGAATTTATCACCCCTTACGTGCTTGCGCGCAGAGACCGGATGTCGCGGATCGGTGGCTTTCCGAAGAAGCGCTTGTATTCACGATTGAACTGGCTGGGACTTTCATATCCGACCTCAAAAGCCGCGCTAGCCGCGTCGAGTTCGTGGGTAAGCATCTTCTGCCGAGCGGCGTGCAAGCGCAGCTGCTTTTGGAACTGAAGCGGGCTCATTGCTGTGAGTCCACGGAAGTGGTGATGCAGCGTCGATCTGCTCATTCCCGCCATGCTTGCCAGTTCATCCACCTTTAGCGGTTTTTCGAAGTTCTCGCGAAGCCATGTGACAGCTTTTGCAGTTCTATGGCTTTGGTCGCCAAGCGTCGCGACCGAACGCAGGCGATCTCCCTGTGCTCCTTGAAGGAGCCGGTAGATGATCTCTCGCTGTAGTAGTTTGCCGAAGAATGGAATGTCCTCCGGATTTTCGAGAAGCTCCACCATTCGACAACATGAAGTTAGCAATTCGGGCGTTGCATTGCCGAGCACCATTCCGCGTGTTCCAGCAGGCGGTGAAGGAATCTCCACTTCCTCTGTGTGGAGTAGATCGCGAACAATCCCCATGTCGAGCTTAAGAAAAAACGCTAAATATGGTGCCTTTGCGCTAGCTACGATGACTTGACTGATGATCGGCAGTTCGACAGACGTTAGGAGAAACTTGTCCTGGCCGAATACATAGCTCTTCTTCGCCAGCTCAATCCGCTTCTTTCCTCGGGGGATAACGAGGAGACTGGGTTCATATGTGCAGGGATTCGGTGCTGTGGGGGCCGTGTTGCGGTAGAGCATGAGGCCCGGAACCTTGGTTGCCAGTTCCGTGGATGTACCTAGCGTTTTGCCAATCCTTCTAGCCAAGTCATTGAGAGCCTGAATACAGCGCGCATCCGTGTTCTCTCTAGTTTTCACATAGGGCATTTGAATCACCTCGACTGTCTAAAGATAACGCACCGTTGAACACAATTCACGACTATTTAAGTCGCGTCGGTCGATTAGGCAATCATTTCGGCGGATCGGGCTACCGCATCTGCAGGCAGTGCTTGTAGCGTGGATTTGGAAGGGACGCCGCTAAACAGATGATCCCCACTTATGATTTCACCGGTCAAGTCGCAGTCGTCACCGGGGCGAGCGCAGGGATTGGCTTTGCAACCGCGAGAGCTTTCGCCGTAGCAAACGCTGCTGTAGTGCTGGCGGACATCAACGAGGTCGCCGTACAAGCCGCAACCAATGAGCTCACTTCGGCTGGATACAAGGCGATTGCTGTCAGGTGCGATGTGTCAGACGAATCGCAGGCCGCCGCGATGGTCGCGCGCGCTGTCGCGGAGTTTGGCAGATTGGACATGGCCTTCAACAATGCAGGCATTGCCGGTCCGTCCGGTCCTTTTCTCGAAGAGACGTCTGAGCAGTTCGATCAGGTAAATGCGGTCAATCTGCGCGGCGTTTGGACGTGCACAAAGCATGAATTGAAGCAGATGCGGCAACAACAGAGCGGAGCCATCGTTAATTGTTCTTCACGCGGTGGCCTAGTGGGACAAACTGGCCGTGCCGCCTACCACGCAACCAAGTTTGGGGTCATCGGTCTCACCAAGAGTGTTGCGCTGAAATACGCACCTTTGGGCATCCGCATCAACGCCGTTTGCCCTGGTGTGATCGACACGCCTATGCTCGGCGCGCTCAAGGAGAAATCGCCGGAAGCCATGAAGGAAGTCATCCGCGATCAGCCTATCGGTCGCTTGGGCCGACCCGAAGAGATTGCTGCCGCTGTTCTGTGGCTGTGCAGCTCTTCCGCGAGCTTCGTGGTCGGCGCAGCCTTGGAAGTCGATGGCGGCTTCACGGCTCACTAGTCACAAGCAGTATCAACAAGTTTTGAAGGAGAAGACATGAAGACGCGAAAGCTAGGAAAATTGGAAGTATCAGAACTTGGGTTTGGCTGCATGAGCCTTGCTACAAACTACGGCCCCGCAGCGCCTATCGACGATGCCATAAAGGTAATTCGCGACGCCCACGCTAAAGGCGTGACGTTCTTCGACACGGCTGAAGTGTATGGCCCCTATACGAGCGAAACCATTGTCGGCGGAGCAGTGGAACCTTTCCGCGACGAGGTCAAGATTGCGACTAAGTTCGGCTTCGATCTGACCGAGAAGGGCGGTCTGAACAGCCGACCGGAGCACATTAAGTGGATGGTGGACGGTTGTCTGAAACGCCTGCGGACCGATCATATCGATCTGTTTTACCAACACCGAGTAGACCCGAACGTGCCCATCGAGGACGTTGCGGGGACGGTTAAGGAGCTCATCGCGCAAGGTAAAGTTTTGCATTTCGGACTTTCGGAGGCGAGCCCATCGACCATCCGCAGGGCTCATGCCGTTCAGCCTGTGTCAGCGCTCCAAACAGAGTATTCGCTGATGAACCGCGATCCCGAAAAGAACGGATTGCTGGCAATCTGTGAAGAGCTAGGTATCGGGTTCGTCCCATGGGGACCGATTGGCATGGGGTATCTCACACAGAACCTCGACGCGGACACACCGTTTGACTCCAAAATAGATCTCCGTTCAAGTTTCGACCGCTTCCAGCCGGAAACAATCGCGGCTAACAAGCCGTTCGTGGATCAGATCACCCGACTCGCAGGAAAGAAGAATGCGACAACCGCCCAGCTGTCGCTTGCATGGCTGTTGGCGCAAAAGCCGTTCATCGTTCCGATCCCAGGAACCGGCAAGGTCAAGCATCTCGAAGAGAACATTGACGCCACTACTCTGGATCTTTCGACGGGAGACCTGAAAGAGATCGACAACGCTCTTTCAGCGTTCAAGGTTCATGGTGGCCGGATGAACGAACAGCAGATGAAGGTTGTGGAGGAGTGAAACAAATCAACGGCATTCTTCCCAAAGGCATCGCAGTTAAAAAAAAATTGCTCTTGGTTGTGGCGGCCTGATTTGAACTAACGGCAGCGTGCATACAAATAGCGCCCTTCTGCTCACGAGGCAGGCGCTCCCGTTAGAGGGCGCGCGTCTGCTTGGGAGGCAGCCGAGCTGCCCGACCGCGACCGATCAAACTCATGCTGGGGCCCACCGTTGAGTTCCGATCTCACGGAATATTAGCGAAGGCTGTGGGGATTCTCGGGCCCGCTGGCACCGGTGAGACTCCTTCCAAACACTGCAAATCATAGAAATCACCGTGCTTCTCTACGGCAGAGCGGAACGTTGGTCAGAAACTCTGTTCCAATTGGCGAGACGGAAACGAGCTAACACGTTGAAAACAGCAAGCTTTGGTAGGGGCGGTGGGGATCGAAAACACTACCGGGCGGAATTTCAAGGAGTTAGAAGGAATGCTGGGGAACGCTAAGGCATTGAAAAGGAACAATAGGGAATGCAAAGGAATCCTTATTGGCCCCTCAATGGCCCCTCGTTTTTCTCGGTGCCGAGATTCCGTCGCTGTATTTTTTCTCGCTGCGCGAAAGTCGCCGTCGGCTTCGGGTCAAATTTCACGGCGCGGATGGCAAGCCGACGACCTAACTTTCCCAATAAACACGGAGGTTCACTTACCTTCAATCTGATTGACTCGCTCGTTCAATCAGTTTCCGCACTTCGGTCCGGAACTCGTAATTTGGTTGAAGCAAGCTTAATTCTTGCTCCCATTGGTCGTAGAAACGTGCTCTTATCCTGACCGCGTCGATATTCTCCCTCCCCATACTTGCATGCTGAACGGTCACAGGTATCATCGAAGTGCACCTGTGCCTAGCAGCAGTATTCGGGCGAACGCTGACGCGAAACGAACATGCTTCTTACAATTTCATACACGGGCCAACCGGCCACGGATTTGGGCTTCCTGCTGCACAAGAGCCCGTTCCGCGTTCATTCGTTCGAGCAGGTCTTCGGGAAGGCGCACGTCTTCTATCCGGAGACCTCACCCGAGCGCTGCACTGCCGCGTTGCTTTTAGAGATTGACCCGATCGGGCTTGTGAGGAACCGGCGCGGGCCAAGTGGCGAGGGGCACGCTTTGGAGGAATACGTCAACGACCGGCCCTACGCGGCATCGTCGTTCCTAAGCGTTGCCATTGCCCGTACGTTCGGTACGGCAATAACCGGTAAGAGCAAGGAGCGTCAGGAGCTCGCCGATAGGTCACTGCCATTGGAAACGCGGATCACAGTCCTGCCCTGTCGCGGCGGAGAGAGTCTTTTGCGCCGCTTGTTCGAGCCTCTGGGTTACGAGGTCACGGCCGTTCGACACCCGCTCGATGAGAAATTTCCGGAGTGGGGAGAAAGTCCGTACTTTTCGGTCGGACTCAAGGCCACAATTCGATTGAGTGATTTGCTGACGCATCTCTATGTTCTCATTCCTGTTCTGGACGACGACAAGCACTACTGGGTTGGTGACGAGGAAGTCGAAAAGCTGCTGCGTCATGGAGAGGGCTGGCTTCGCGAACATCCCGAGCGCGAGCTGATTACCAATCGATATTTAAAACACCAGAAGCGGCTGGCCCGCGAAGCGTTGAGCCGTCTCATTGGGGAGGAGGAGCCCGCAGCGGACGAAGTAGCGGAAACTCACATGCGCGAAGAGGAGGCTATAGAGAAGCGGATTAGCCTGGCCGAACAGCGCATCGGAGCCATCATTGCAGCCCTTCGCAGCAGCAACGCGAAGCGTGTTCTCGATCTGGGGTGTGGCGAGGGCCGCCTTCTGCGGGAGCTTCTGAAAGATGAAGCCTTCACGGAAATCGTGGGAATGGATGTGTCGCACCGCGCCCTGGAGATTGCTTCGCAGAAACTGCGACTTGAGGATTTGCCTACGATGCAGAAGGATCGCATTCGTCTGATTCACGGATCACTGACTTATCACGACAAACGCCTCAGCGGTTATGACGCTGCAACCGTTGTGGAAGTCATCGAGCACCAAGATCCGCCGCGTCTTGCGGCCTTTGAGCGAGTCCTGTTTGAATTCGCACGTCCGCAAACTGCGGTGCTGACAACACCGAATGTCGAGTACAACGTCAAATTCGAGACGCTGCCTGCCGGCAAGATGAGACACAAAGACCATCGCTTTGAATGGACACGCGCCGAATTTCAATCGTGGGCAAATACCATTTCTGCGCGATTCGGCTACTCGGTTCGCTTCTTGCCTATCGGACCCGAGGACGCAATCGTGGGCAGCCCTACACAGATGGGCATTTTCACTCGCCAATGAAGCTGACGATTCCAGAACTCGCAGTCGTTGCTCTTGTCGGACCTTCGGGGTCGGGCAAGTCGAGTTTTGCCCGAAAGCATTTTCGACCGACTGAGGTGCTTTCTTCAGACTTCTGCCGTGGTCTGGTATCCGACGAGGAGAACAGCCAAGCGGCCACGAAGGACGCCTTTGAGGTTCTGTATTTCATCGCCTCGAAACGGCTGACGGCTGGCAAACTGGTAGTGATCGATGCCACGAATGTACAGGTCGAAGCCCGCAAGCCAATCATTGCTCTAGCTCGGCAGTTTCACTGTATTCCAGTCGCCATGGTTTTTGATCTGCCGGAGAAGCTTTGCCACGAGCGAAACCGTAACCGTCCGGACCGAGATTTCGGTCCACACGTCATACGCCAGCAGTCTCAGCAATTACGGCGCTCTTTGCGCAATCTACAACGAGAAGGTTTTCGCAGGGTCCATATTTTGCATTCACCCGAGGAGGTTGACGCGGCGGAAATCGTGCGCGAGCCTCTGTGGAACAACCTGAAGCACGAACACGGCCCGTTTGACATTATCGGCGATCTGCATGGATGCTTCGATGAGCTCGTCGAGCTGCTTACGCAGCTTGGGTATCCGGTCGAGAAGCAATCAAACGTTCCTGGTTCTCTTGCCTACTCCGTGAAGCCTCCGGAGGGTCGCAAGGTTGTCTTTCTTGGTGACCTTGTGGATCGTGGCCCGAAGATTCCAGAGGTGCTCCGCCTAGTGATGAGCATGGTCCAAGCCGGAACAGCCCTTTGTGTTCCGGGCAACCACGATATCAAACTAATGCGTAAGCTCCGGGGCAAAGACGTACAGATCACGCACGGGCTCGCTGATTCTCTGCAACAACTGGACAAGGAATCGCCGGAATTCCGCGCTCAGGTCTCGGATTTCCTCGATGAGCTGGTCAGCCACTATGTCTTGGATGAGGGAAAGCTAGTCGTCGCTCACGCCGGCATGAAGGAAGAAATGCAAGGTCGTGGTTCAGGAAAGGTTCGAGATTTTGCGCTCTATGGCGAGACGACAGGCGAAACTGACGAATTCGGCCTGCCAGTTCGCTACAACTGGGCTGCGGAGTATCGCGGCAAGGCAATGGTGGTCTATGGCCACACTCCGGTGCCCCAGCCCGATTGGTTGAATCGCACGATTAACATCGATACCGGCTGTGTCTTCGGCGGCAACCTGACAGCACTGCGCTACCCGGAGAAGGAACTCGTCTCTGTTGCAGCGCGTGAGACCTACGCACAGCCGGTCAAACCGCTCGCTGCTGTCGCAGAAACCGCGGCGTCGCTCACCTCTCAGCAGGTTCACGACGATTTGCTCGATATCGATGATGTGATCGGAAAGCGTATTGTCACAACTCGGCTGCATCACAATGTGACGGTCCGGGAGGAAAACGCGCTCGCGGCTCTTGAAGTCATGAGCCGGTTTGCCGCGAATCCGAAGTGGCTGATCTACTTGCCGCCCACGATGTCACCAACAGAGACAACCGAAAAGCCCGGACTTTTGGAACATCCGGCGGAAGCCTTTGCCTACTTCCGCCGCGAAGGCGTCCCTCGCGTGGTGTGCGAGGAAAAGCACATGGGTTCGCGCGCCGTCGTGATCGTCTGCCGAGATGAAGATGCCGCTCGAGGACGTTTCGGAGTCGTCGGTGAAGACATCGGGATTTGCTACACACGAACAGGACGACGATTCTTCGATGATCGAAAGATCGAAAAGGAATTTCTCGAAAAGGTGCGCGGAGCCGTAGACGCTGTAGGATTTTGGCAGCAGTTTGAGACGGATTGGATTTGTCTCGACGCGGAATTGATGCCCTGGTCCGCAAAGGCTCAGGAACTATTGCGGCAGCAATACGCCGCTGTGGGCGCGGCTGCGAAAGCGTCTCTTACGGAAACAGTCGCGTCTCTGGAGCATCTTGCATCGAAGAATGGCGATGCTCTGCCTCTCATCGAGAAATATAAGCAACGGCTTGAAGCCACGAAGCTTTATATCGATTCTTATCGGCGCTACTGCTGGCCTGTTCAGTCAGTGAGTGACTTGAAACTCGCACCGTTTCACCTGTTGGCTACAGAAGGACAGGTTCATGTTCAGCGCGATCACGTGTGGCACATGGAAAAGCTGGGAGAAGTTTGCAAAGCCAGCGATGGTCTCTTGGTCGCAACGTCTTACCGACAGGTTGATGTGACCGACACAGCGAGCGTCGAAGAAGCCACACAGTGGTGGGAAGAGCTGACCGGACGCGGTGGCGAGGGCATGGTCGTAAAGCCGCTGGACTTCATTGTGCGTGGGCGACGTGGCTTGTCCCAGCCAGCCGTCAAATGTCGTGGCCCTGAATACCTGAGAATTATCTATGGGCCCGAATATTTGCTCCCCGAAAATTTGGACCGACTTCGTAGTCGTTCGGTTTCCACGAAGCGTTCATTGGCCCTCCGCGAATTCGCTCTAGGTATCGAAGCCTTGGAACGATTCGTCCGCCAAGAACCGCTTCGGCGCGTCCACGAATGCGTCTTCGGTGTCCTCGCCCTTGAAAGCGAGCCGGTCGATCCTCGTTTGTAGCTTTCGATTGGAGAGTCTCTACCGGATGGCCGAGATGGGAGGCTTGGCACGCCCGGAAATGCGTTCAAGAAACTTCGACGACGGGATGTCACAACAGGTCC
>JBEKSZ010000161.1:0-12749 GCA_049516615.1 Candidatus Acidiferrum sp.
AACTCTTGAATGGTGAACAGCTTAAGCTGCGACAAGAAACGGGAGAACGGAAACGGAGCGGCAGGACCTTGTATGCGCGACGCCGCGGGGCAAGGAGGCGGGATGCACTACGATCCCAGGTAGGTGTTCGCGAGTGAGGCACGGTGTTTCAGCTTGGTATGGAAGCGTTCAGACCGGCTGGGCATTCGTGAGCCGAAGGCGAGGGAGTTGCCGTGAAGCTGCGACAAAAGATGCTGCTGGTTTTTGCGACAACGGTGGCGGTTGGTATGGGCGCGCTGTATTTCACTTCGCGAAGTTTGCTGCTCTCGAGTTTCCAACAACTCGAAGAGCAACAAACGAAGCAGGATGTTCAGGACGCGCTGGATGACGTGGACGAGCAGTACCGGAGTCTGGGCAGCGTCACGAAGGACTACGCCTACTGGGATCGCACGTACAATTTTCTGGCTGATCCGGTACACCGGGAAATCAAATCGGAATTCCAGGACCTCGATATGGAAGGGGTGGAACTGAATCTGGTGGTGATCCGGGACTTAGAGGGAAGAACCTTGTTTGCCAAGGCGTACGACACCCAGAAACACCGCGAGGTGCCCGTTCCGAGCGATTTCCTGCAAGCCACGCTGGCAAGACCAGAGATGCGTCCTCAGTCCGAGGTCCATCTGCCGCAGGATGGCTTGCTGGCATTTCCCGACGGAACCTATCTGGTTTCCACCCGTCCCATACTTACCTCCCAGCGCACTGGCAGCCCCAGAGGCATTTTGTTACTGGCGCGGAAGTTCGAGGGCCGGGCCGCCTTCCGCATCACGGATCTGACTCGTAGTTCTGTGGAATTCCAGCGAGTGGGTGCCGCGGCCCTCCCCCCAGACTACCGGCGCGCCTTTCAGACCATGCAACGAGATGGCGAACTGGTGGACATCCAGCCTTTGTCGGAAGAAATGGTCGCCGGGTACGTAGTGATACGCGACTTGTTCGGCGACCCATTCCTGATCATGCGGGTGGATACGCAACGGCCGATTCACGACCGCGGGAAATTCAGCCAGCTGTACCTGTTCGCCACGGTGTTCAGCGGAGCCGTGCTGTGCTCGGTGGTGGTGATTTTCTGGTTGCAAAAAATAGTGTTGTCGCGGCTGAGCAGCTTGAGCCGGGAAGTCAAGGGCATCGGAAAAAGCAACGCCATCGGGGAACGTGTGCATGTCAGGGGGCGGGATGAGCTGGCGAGTCTGGGAAATTCGATCAACGCCATGCTTGAGGAACTGGAGGAAACCGAGAAGCAGTTTCTGCTGATCGCTGACCACATTCACCAGATCTTCTGGATGCGCAACGCCAAAACCGGCAGGTATGACTATGTGAGCAGCGCGTACGAACGAGTATTCGCGAGCACGCGGGCGGCGCTGGAGGAAAGCCCGCAATCGTGGCTGGAGGTAGTGCACGCAGACGACCGAGCGGTAGTGGCCCGAATGCTTGAGGATCAAAAAAAGGGCCAGGCGTCGGAAGCATACTACCGGATCGTGTTGCCGGACGGCCTGCCGCGCTGGTTGTGGGAGCGCACGTTTCCGTTACTGAGCGGCACCGGGGAATTGACGCAGATCACCGGCTTGACCGAGGACATAACCGAATTCAAGCGCAACGAGGATGCTTTGCTACGGGCCCAGTCAAAGCTCGAGGAGCGCGTCGCGGAGCGCACGGCGGAACTCGCGGAACGCGGAGAGTTGGTGAAACTGCTGGTGGACTCCACGCCCGGAGCGATGTATGGGATGGACCGTGGGGGCATCTGCACGTTTTGCAATCCGGCGGGGGTACGGTTACTCGGCTATCAAGACGCTTCGGAAATTCTCGGGCAGCCCATCCATGAACTGATTCATCACACGCGGGCGGATGGCTCGCGTTATCCGCGAGAGGAGTGTCCGATCTTCTCTGGCTTCAAGGACGGCAAAGACTCGCATGTTTTAGAAGACTTTTTCTGGCGCAAGGATGGCAGCAGTTTTCCGGTGGAATACGGTTCCCGCCAGATTCGGCGGGAAGGCAAGCTGATCGGCGCAGTGGTGACGTTCCTCGATCTCACCGAACGCAAGAAACAGGAAATGGAACAAAGCCACAGCCAGAAGCTAGAAGCGGTGGGAAGGCTGGCCGCAGGCATCGCACACGAGATCAACACCCCCATCCAGTTTATTGGCGACAATACGCGGTTTCTTCTGAATTCCTTCCAGGATGAGCTGAGACTGCTGCGCAAGTACGAGAAGCTGCAGGAGATGGCAGCACAGGAGCCCTCACAAGCGGCGCTGCTGGCGGAGATTTCTGCTACGCGGACGGAAATAGAGTGGCCGTATCTGGAAGAGGAAATTCCCCGCGCTATCGGGCAGATGCTCGAAGGTCTGGGGCGGGTATCGGCGATCGTCAGAGGCATGAAAGAGTTCTCACATGTGGATCGCAGCAACGAAAAATCGCCTGGGGACATCAACCGGGCGCTGGAGAGTACGCTGATCGTAGCGCGTAACGAACTGAAGTATGTCGCGGAAGTGGAAACGGATTTCGCTGAGCTGCCTTCGGTAGTCTGCTACCTGGGAGACCTGAACCAGGTGTTTCTGAATCTACTGGTGAATGCAGCGCACGCCATCGAAGAACAGATGAAAATCAGCGGCAAGAAGGGAACGATCCGCGTTAGCACGCGCCAAGATGGCGAGTGTGTTGAAATCTCCATTTCCGACACCGGCTCGGGAATTCCCGAGGACGCCCGGAACAAGATATTTGAACCGTTCTTTACGACGAAGGCGGTTGGTAAGGGTACGGGGCAGGGATTGGCGCTGGCGCGTGCCATGGTGGTCGATAAGCACGCCGGAACGCTTACATACAGAACGGAAATTGGCAAAGGCACGACTTTTTTTGTGCGGCTTCCTCTGCAGGGGACCGCAGTACGCGAGGAGGCGTTGGTGGAATGAAAAGGATTCTATTTGTAGACGACGAAGTGAACATACTGGACGGACTGAAGCGGATGTTGCGGCCAATGCGCGGCGAATGGGAGATGTCCTTCGCCACCGGAGGCGAGGCGGCGCTGGCGATTCTGGAAGCCAGTCCGTGTGACGTGATTGTCACGGATATGCGAATGCCGGAGATGGACGGGGCGGCCCTGCTCGAAAAAGTACGGGAAAGGCACCCGGGGGTGTTTCGCATTATTCTCTCGGGTTACACGGAACTGCAGGCCTCGCTTCGCGCTGTTCCTGTGGCGCACCAATTTTTGATGAAACCCTGCGAGCCGGAAGCTCTGCGCGCCGGCATCGCGCGCGCAGCCAGTCTTGGAAATATTCTGGACAGTCGGATGCTAACGAGTCTGGTGGGGGGGCTGCGCGATTTGCCGCCACTTCCGCGCGTCTTCGCCAAGCTCAAACTGGCGCTGGCCGATCCGAACACCTCGATGGAACAGATTAGTCGCATCGTGGAGCAGGACGTGGCCGTAAGCGCGAAGCTGCTGCAGGTCGTCAACTCCGCTTTTTTCGGGCTGGCGCGCAACGTCACGGACATAAAGAGCGCGGTAGTCTGTCTCGGTATGTCGGTGCTTCAGGATCTGGTCTTGACCATCGAGGTGCAGCGCTCCTTCACGCCGAACGAATTCCTCACCGAGGAATTTCTCGAGGGCTGCCAGCGCCACGCGCAACTGACCGCCCGCATCGCCGGGGGCATCGCCCACGAAGTCCGTTTGACACCCGCGGTGGTACTCGCGGCGCTGCTGCACGACGTCGGGAAACTGGTCATCGCTGAGCGGACCCCAGCGCATTTCGCTCGGGTTCTCGAGGAAGCGGAGGTGGAGCATATACCACTGTTCGCCGCCGAAGAACGCCTGATTCACATCTCTCACGCGGAAGTAGGCGGCTATCTGCTCAGCCTCTGGGGTCTGCCAGGCGATGTGGTGGAAGCAGTGGCCCACCATCACCATCCTCGCCGGGTTTCACACAGCGGCATCGACATGGTGCTGGTCGTGTATCTCGCCAATCTTCTCGCGCACGAGCGGGAAGCGATCTCTAAAGCCGCCCCCCCGCCGCTGATCGACATGGAGATCCTCGAAGAAGTGGGGGTAGCTTCTCGCTTGGATGACTGGCGAGCCCTCGCTGAGGTCGCGGACAGCAAGCCAGCGCAACTGGTTTCGTGATGTTTGGCGATCTCCCGCCCAGTCCTGACGCTGGCTGGATTAACTCGCGGATGGAAGCCCAGCCGGTGGGGCTCTTGCTATACCGCACGTAGACTACCTGGGCCCGCCCTTCAACTGGAAGGGCTGGCCGGCGTTTGGAGTGCCTTCGATCGTGAAGGCGGTCTGCTCGACGGCCGTGTCGCCGTGAATTAAAAGACTCTCAACCCGGTTTTCCTTCCACCGCAGACTGACTTCCCGAAGCGTCCCGACCAGATCAGCTCTCAAGGCTTCGCGCCCGGTAATGATTTTTCCGTAGCTGAGGGCCTTGACGACGTCGGGATGATGGTAAGCCAGTATTGTCGCGACATCACCGCGGGCAAACCCATCACGGATGGCCTGGCTGGTTCTGGCGAGCGCCTCGCGGTCACGGTTCGAGCCGGCCTGCACATCGTGCGTTTGAAAGCCACTGCAACCAAAGCAAAGTAGCAGTAACAACAGGGCCGGGGCTTTCATGGCGAAATTATAGCGCTAGGATTGACAGCTGCTGCCTTTCCTGAAGCTGCGCGTGTCAAGGGACGAGGCCGGCACATAGCCGAGAGACGCGGGACCAGTTGGCGGTTTTTCGTCTTCTCCTGTCGGGCAGCAATTGACGGTGTGCAGAACTGCACAGACAGCCTAAAGGATAAACAGTATGGTTCCTACGGAGGCACAAGCCCGTGGCTCACACCTGCAATCACTGCGAAGACTTCAAAGATCCTGTTACGGCCGAAAATGGCATTTCCTTAAGCTATCCCATCGGCGGCCCCGAAGGGGGCATACATGTCGACCTTTACTTGCATCACGAATGCGCCGATTCTTGGTCGCGAGACTTCGACATTTCGTTGTTGTCCCATGCCAAGGCTGTGGGGCAGTGAAGTAGATTTCAGTTGAATTGAAGGTTTGGATTCAGGAGAAACTACGTGCTACTTCTAATTATCGTTTTGCTTTTGTTGTTTGGCGGAGGCGGTGGATATTACGGTTATTCGAGGTGGGGTTCGGGTGGTGGATTGGGCGTGGTAGGCACCGTGGTGTTGATCGCCGTGATTTTATATCTTCTAGGCGTTATTCATTAGAACCATTTATTTCGTCCCGTCCCTCGGTCCCGTCCGTGTTTCTCATTGCGGCTTTCGAGGACCTCGCTGCCAGAATATGCGTTTGGCCTGGCTTGGCGCGCGGGAATCGTGACTACCCGTGTGAGCGCTGTCGCTAGAAGACGGGAGAAAAATGCGTAGACGCGATCGAAAGGTACCTGCAGGGTCGATTCAGCGTCGAAGCCGAGGTCACTAAAAGCCGCGCAACTTGTCCGGGAAGCGACGAAAAACCCATAAGCAAACGGAGGTAACTTCCCGCCGTAAAAAGCAGCGGCAAGCTTAGTCGTCGAATAGATTTCGTTCGAGCGGCTTTCTCACCGCCTTCCCAAGCTCCGCGGCACCAGCTTTTTTCCACACATCCTTGAACTTCTCGACCGTCGCCGGGCCAAAGCCCTCGTAGTGGTTGTTTGCGTACACATACTGCTTGATCCCGCGGCGCTGGACCGCCTGGCAATACTTCACCCACTCCGAGACCTTCTCGGTTTTGTCCTCGACGATCTTCTCCCAAACAGTAGTCCTCATCTCGATCTGCCTGCGGTTTCCGAGCAGGCGCACGTAGGAAAAATCCGCCGTCACAGGGTCAAAGGTCATCGTTGTCGGCCCCGCCATGGTGTGGATGTCCTGCATCACCAGCGCGACGTTGAAGCTGCGCAACATATCCGCAAATTCCGCATCCAGCCACTTGCGGTTACGAATCTCCAGCGCGAAGCGATGTTCATGCGGAAGAGTCTTGAGGAAGGGCACGAGCCGGCCGGTGAAGGCGTGACGGTCTTTCATCTGGTATTTGTCGAAATGCGGAAATTGAAAGACGATGGGGCCGAGCTTGTTTCCGAGAAGGCGCATCGTCGCGAGGAAGCTTTCGAATTCTTCCTGGCAATTTAGGAGGATTCTCTCGTGCGTGATGGATTGCGGAACCTTCACGGAGAAAACGAAATCGGAGGGGGTTTTGTCGCGCCAATTGGTGACGGTTTTCGGGACAGGGCAGCCGTAGAAGGTCGAATCGATCTCGACGGTATCAAAACGTTCGGAATAAAAACTGAGATAGTCCGCCGGCTTCAGGCCTTTGGGATAAAACGCGCCGCTCCAACCGCTCGCGGTGAAAGCGCAAGTGCCCAGATAAATGGGGGCTTCGTACATCCGTGTATTCTAGCCGAGTCGCTTGCTGCTTCCAGCCGTTTCACCGGAATCTCTCTTCCGGCAGAGGAACGGGGAATGGTTTTCGCACGATGCCGGGACGGCGTCAAGCCTCTGCTCCGGAGGTCACGGACGAGCTGTTTTTGCAATTGTCCCCGCTATGGCGGCGAATGCGCCGTCGCCAATTCCGGTTTCCTTGGCGCCACACAGCAGTTCACCTAGTAACGTTCAGGTTCCGGATGGTCGTCGGCCAGCATTTCCGACATGAAGAGCCGACTCCCGTGGACATTGACGTCAGTACATGATCGTGCGTGTCAGGTGATGTGGGAACGGCGTGGTGTGGTAATGCGTCCACAGGCGCGCGTCGATCTGTGGAATGATCACCTGCTGGTCCGCGGCGCGCAGCTTGTTAATCTCGTCCGCCAGCAGCGCCGTGGCATACAAACAATGCGCGCGGATTTCGACCTCTTGCGGACTGTCGCGCGGAATCAACTGGTACGTATCGATGGCCTGCTCCAGCGCCAGCGAGTAGCTGGTGATGCCCATTAGGCGCAATGCCACCGGCACGATGTAATCAGCGAAGGCGGTCATTTTTTGGGGATCTTCGAGCTTGAAACCTCCCGCGGGACCTACCCCGGTATAGATCTGCCAGAAGCCCAGTTGCGTCAGTTTGTAAAACTTCACTTCGTGCCCGTCGTATCGGCTGACATCGTTATAGCGCGGGAATTCTTCGGCCAGGCGCTCCACGAGGCCCTTGCCATGATCATAGAGACGCGGCGGGCATGAGCGGATGAAGTTGTAATAACGCCCTCCATAGTTAGCTGCCAAGACCGCTCCGGCATCGCGCAATAGCGCGGTCTTCTCGTCCAGCATCGGCATTTCCATATTGCCGGAGAAAATCTCCTCCATGTCATGACGCGTAATTGTGGCCAAGAATTTGCCGTCAAGGATCGGTACGCCGCCGTCCATGGCACGTTTCAAGCAGGCGAAAAGAGCATCGGAATCCGAAGCGCGCTCGCCTCTGTAGTCCATTTGGAATTTCACATGGGTCCTAAAATCGGTAAAGGCCGTATCGATGGTGTTGCCCACCATCACAAAATCCATAGCCACATCCGGAGTTTTCTCCAGGCCATAAGGCACGGCCAGATTCGGCATGGGCAGGTCTTCGTAAGCCATCCAGCCGGCCACTTCTACGATTTTTTCGTAATGGGTGTGCACGTCGCGGGAATTTTCGATTACCGGTCGCAGACTCTCGGTAACCGGGCTGCCCAGCGGCGCAGGCCAGTGGAACGAGTCCTTCAATGGGAATTTCCTGTTCTCACTCACGAACCCAAAGCTTGCGCCCGCGCCCGAAACAGCGGATAACGCGGGCATGCCCTGCAAAACTCGACGGCGTCCGAAAGTCATTGGGACCCCCTGCGGCGGCACTGCTGCACCCATGAAAGCTTACCCTTTTTCGATGCACTCAAAGGTTCTCTCCCCTTCAAGGTGCCATCGATCGTTTCGACGGGGGGGCGGGTAATCGGTCGGGTGGAATCGCCTCCCGTCGTGGATTGTTGGCTCTCCTCGGGTGCCCGCTCTCGCTGTTGGCGCAAGGCACGTCGAGTTTCCGACCGCAAACGAGGCAAGCACCCGGATACAGCAGGCGAATCTCGCAATGAAGCAATACCAAGTGAGCATGCTCGATGAGACAGCCAAACTCGACACCTTTCTCCTGACGACTCTCCTGAGAACCTGGTTCAAAAACTGGCTTGCTGAGGGATGCAGCTTCGAAAATGGTGTTTTCGGCTACGGGTTGCTCGGTTTTTTTGTTTCTTACGCCAAAGGAATGTAGCCAGTACGTTTTCCGTCGCGGATCAGGGCTAGGGACATACCGGGGGCGTTTGGTGTCGCGGAGGAGTCCTGGGATGGCGGCTTCCAGCGCCGCGAGGGTGTTTTTGTCGGGAGTTTTCAGGCTGTCCGTGGAGCTGGATTTGGTTTGCGCGCAGGCTCAGTCCGCGTCAGTGCCTTCGCGAACCAAAAAATTCACGAGACTTGACGGCGTCTCTATATCGTGCGAAAAAAGGTCTCCGTTCCTCTGCCGGAAAAGAGCTTCCGGTGAAACGCAAAGAATTTATCCAGGAACTTCAAAAAGAGCTTGGCAGACATCGCAAGGACTATTTCACAAGTGCTGGTTACGTGGCCCCGGGCTGTGTGCTTTGCAAGGACCGCCTGAATACGAATGGACAATACTTGGAGCATTTATTGGTGGACGTGTTGCCGGGGGCGGTGGAGAAGATTTTGAACGTTGCAAAAACTATTCCTAAGCCGACTGGGAGGCAACATGAAGTCGGGCACTAAACATGAAATCGCAGGTGTTGCGACCGAGGCGCCCGGCCAATTCGGTTCGCCCACTTGGCGGTTTGCTTCAATTTCTCCATGATGCGACGGTTTGAAGAGTTCATTGGCTCATCGCCAAGAATCCCCAACGAGCATGACTGCACTGCGCAATAGAGGCCGACGACCGTCGAGAAGCCTCGTGACTCCGAAGCGCGAAATTTGATGGCTGGAAAGGTTGCGCCTGCCCTTCTGGGAATGGAAGAAATTGTCGCGGAGGAAGATTCGTTTGAAGACTGGTTTGACTTCCGAACAACCATCCTCGCATCAGCGTTCCTTCGTACTAAAATGCTTCACGAAGAAGTTGCGCGGCCCTCGACAACCGAGCGTGCCGCTTGTCCCAGGTCGGAAAGAAGCCCTGTTTCAACAGCGACTCCGAGAGAGCGACCGCAAGATATTGATGAATCCGGTGTCAAAGCTTATCGCCAAAAAAAAGACGGCCAAGAATCATCCGGCGTCGTCCGATTTCAAGCTCATTTTCAGCCTGACAAATAAATACTCACTCTGGGTTAAAGCAACATATGTTAGATTGCCGGGTTATATAGCGACGGCCTACCCCACCTAGGTCGTAATCACTTCGGGAGGGGGTGTCATTATGTATGTCGCGGAGAGATTACGCCAGGTTCGTGAAGCGAAGAAGCTAAGTCAAGGTGATGTCGAGAAACGTACGGGCCTACTGCGCTGCTACATTTCGCGCGTTGAGAATGGGCATACCGTACCGGCCGTCGAAACACTCGAAAAGTTGGCGAGGGCTCTGGAAATACCGTTGTACCAACTGCTTTACGACGGCGACGGACTGCCGCCTATCACGCAATTTCCGCACAGGAGTGAACCCCCAGAGTGGGGCGAGTCGGGCAAAAACGCTCGATACTTGAGAAGGCTGAGGCATTGTCTAGCCCATATGAGCCCAGAAGACCGCAATCTAATTATGTTTACTCTGACCAAGATGTCCAAACTCGCGAAGCGGAATTCTTGACGGCTTACCTTTCTCGCAACTGAAGGACATTCGGAAAGCGACTGGCTGTATCTTTTTTCTTTTTCGGTCGGACACCCAGAGAACGAGCCATCTGGTCGTAAGAATGTATTGCGAGCCGGACTAAAGGCTTGGCTATCTTCGTCCCTCGTTTAATTCTTTCTCTATAATCGGTCGCAGCCGCTGGGTTCTCGGCAGGATCGGGGCGGAGCGCAGCAATCTCGATCATTAATGCAGCTGCCGTCGCATGTAGCATCTTCATGTGCTCGATGACCGCTGCCAGGACAACCCTAGAATTTCGCTGACGTGCCATTTCAAAATTGTCCCCCTTTCGTCTTGGCCGGGGACTTCTAAACCAAAGTCGCCGACGAGATGATGTACTCTAAGCGACAAGATGTCAATCCGGTAACTCCACCTATGGCGCTGCAATCGAATCGAGAAATAGCAGACACCAGGTCAATCGGTCCACTTAGAGTTGAGGAGCGTAATGTTTGTGCTTGTAGCAGGGAGTGCTGCACGGGTTATGGCGTATTCCAGGATATCTTTGGTACATTTAAATCACTGTCCCAACAGCGGCGTGAGTCGCTTGAACTCGACTTACGCTCGTCAAGTCGTTTAGTATCAGCTATTTGTGGCGAGGAAATATACGCAGAAAGGTTTCTTCTTTTCGGCATTTGGCTGACTTTCGTCAGCCCAAACGTTTGGTGACGCCGAGCCACAAGCTTAGCTCCAATCAGAAAGACCAGGGATAGCCACCATTCCGTCTCTTGTAGTAGCATTGCCGTGGTGCGTAGGAGATCATGAAAGAACCGCGTCTTTCAAAAGCCGAAACTCGCATCCTGGAACAGTACTGGAAACTGGGGACGGCGTCCGTGCGCGAGGTCCTGGAAAGCCTGCCTGAGGAGGAGCGCGTTGCTTACACAACCGTGCAAACGCTCGTCTACAGGCTGGAGGGGAAGGGAGCGTTGCGAAAGGTAAAGAAGATCGGCAACGCCCAGCTATTTCAGCCGGCCATCAACGAGACCCAACATCGCAGCAGACTAGTCCGCGATTTGCTCGATCTGTTCGGCGGCTCGCCGCGACTGCTGGTCTCTAATCTGCTCGAGAATGGCGCCCTCAGCTTGCGAGACCTGAAGACTCTGCAGGGTGCGGCACGCAGTGACCATAACGGCCGCATCCGCGGAGGGAAACGTGCATGAGCATATCGCAAGAGCGATGTACTACGTCAGCGTTCACCTGGTATTTGCCTCGATTGTCGCCTCGACGGTGTGGGCATTGACGTCACTTCTCCGCGCGAGCGCCACAACAGAATATTGGATCTGGGTCGCCACGGCATTCAATTTCGTTCTGCCTTCGGGAGCACTCATCGATAAGCTTTGCGCGCCGCACCTGGCGTGGGCGAGGCCGCTCGGTGTTATTGGGGGCCCGGTCTGGGACCTGACACAGGGCCGGATAGCGGTGATCCTCGGAGTTATATGGATGAGCGGCGGCTTCTCCATGCTTATGCGATTGATCTCGCGCATACGCAAGGAGCGTGGCGAGGCGAAAGCGCAGGACGGTCCGAATATCCGCGGCGACGCGTGCAACTTCGTAACCGACGGCATTCCCGTGAGCTTTGACGACAGCCATCCGAGTCCCGCAGTTCGGGGAGTCTTTTTCCCTCGTATCCTGCTTCCCACCGGCATCGATCGGCTGCTGAGTCCGCGTGAATTCCGTGCTGTCCTAATTCACGAAGTGACCCACGCAAGACGGCATGATAATTTGATTCGCTTACTTTATGAGTTTTCCTTGTGCGTTCTGTGGTTCCATCCGTTCGTCTGGCTCGCTGGAGCTCGGATCGCACTCTATCGCGAACTGTCCTGCGACGAATCTGTGGTGCGGCGCTCTCATGGACCAGCGTTGGTTTCCGCGCTCGCCAAGCTTGCCGTTTGCGAGCAATCCGTAGTTCTGCAAGCAACAGCCTCATCCCATCTGAGCTATCGCTTGGCGCGCCTAAGTGGCCCAGCCCAAACGACCTGCCGCGCGGCAAGCCTGCTATTGACATCACTGTTCGCCATAGTCAGCGCCGCGGCCATCTTTCAAACCGTCGCGCATACGGCCTGCTGTTTCGTCCTGAAGCGGTAACCACGGCAAAGCTCACTTCCTCCCGCTACGTGCGTCCAATTGACTAATACGTGGACTGTAGTAGCATTACTGAATGCTGTAGTAGATGGACGGCGAACCGCTTTCTAGGGTGCAGCGGTTCGAGTTCATCGCCTGAGGAGCGTTTACTCGATGCGAAAGCTGCGGATCTCCTTCGTTTTAGGGCTGGCTGTGGTAATTTCGGCGGCGCAGACGCCCGCCCAATCTGCGGTTTCTGTGACACTGATCAAAGCGGGCCGATTACTCGACCCGCGAACCGGGAATGTGCTATCACCCGCCGCGGTGCTGATTGAAGACGGCAAGATCAGGGAAGTGGGAGCGCCCGCGCAAGTGCAAGCTCATTTACCGGCCGGCGCCAAAACCATTGATTTGGGTGGCGCCAGTCTACTACCAGGCTTGATCGACGGTCACACGCACCTGCTGCTCGACGTGATTGTCCCGCCTGAAGCGGAGAGCGAGCGTCACCTCAACGGCAAGTTCGCGCCGGAACTGCTGCTGGCCATCGTGGAATCTCCGACCAAGCGCGCTTTTCTCGGCGCGCAGATGGCCCGCGAAGATTTGGAAAGCGGCATCACAACCGTCCGCAATCTCGGTCATTCCGGAATCGACGGCGATACCGAACTGCGTGACGCCATCAATGCGGGCCGTGTCCCGGGTCCCCGAATCCTGGCCTCCGCACGCAAGCTCAGTACGCGCGGCGAATACGTGCAGAACCTCAATCCTGCTCTGGCGGAGTCGATCCTAAGGCAGGAGTTCCTGCTGATTGATGGCCCAGAGTCTGCTCGCCAGGCGGTCCGGCAAAATGTCTTCCAGAACGTGGATGTCATCAAGGTTTCGGCCGACGAGAACCTTACCCTCCCTGAGCTTGCAGCGGCGG
>JBEKSZ010000162.1:0-12612 GCA_049516615.1 Candidatus Acidiferrum sp.
AATCTCCGTAAACATAGCGCGCTAGCCCCCCGCCTCAAAGCGCAGCGCCTCGATGGGATCGACCGAAGCCGCGCGATTGGCCGGATACAGTGCGGAAAGCACGGCAATCAAACCCAGCAGCGCAACGGACACCGCGCCCAACTTCCAGCTGGCCAGCAAGCCCGCAAAAAACTGCGGCATGGGCAGCAGGTTCACCAGCGCGCAAAACCCGTAGGAAATGATTAGCCCAGCGCCGCCGCTGAGCGCTACCACAATGATGGTCTCCAGAAAAAACTGCCGCAGAATCGAAGCCCGCGTGGCTCCCAGCGCCATGCGCACGCCAATTTCGCGCGTACGCTCGCGCACGGAAACGAGCATCACGTTCATAACCCCGAGCCCCCCGAGAAACAGCGTGGCTATGCCCACCGCGCCCATGAACACTTCCATGCCCACAATGATCATACGGTTGGCTTCCGCGCCCTTGACCGTGTCCCAGATGCTCGCGGCCTCTTTGTCCCGGGGATCGAAATTGTGCAGGCGTCCGAGGGAACGCCGCAGCTGCAGCACGCAAGCGGGGTGGCTGGCCAAGCTCCAAGGGGCGGCCAGCAAGCGGTCCACGCTATGCTCCGGCGAAGGCGGTTTGTTGGGAAAATCGCGCTTCATGGAATTGAATGGTATAAAAATCTTGCGGGTGTCCGTCCCGTCATAACTAGAATTCTGATCCTTGAATTTCATCACGCCGATTACCGTGTAGGGCTTCTCATTGAGCCAAACGGTAGCGCCCACTGCCTCGCGGTCGGCAAAAAGTTGCTTCTTCGTGTCGCTGCCCAAAAACGCTACGTTGCGGGCGTCGGCATTGTCCTCGTAATTGTAAAAGCGCCCTTCGGCCACGGTGATACTGCGAATCTGCGTAAAGGGCGGCAGCGCCCCCACGGTATTGATCGTTCCGCTGTTATACAGACTGTGCACCTGCAGTTCGTTCCCGAGCTCGGGCATCACGTACTTGCACGCCGGAGAATCCGCAGCCACCTGCTTGTAGTCGTCTTCCATCCAGCGAATCGCCCGCCCCGAACGCAAGCCTCCCGCCTGCATGCTGGTGCGCCCGGAAAAAATCACCATCACGTCTTTTCCGAACGTCTCCTGATTCTGCTGAATGCCTTTACCCAGGCCTTCACCCGCGGCCAGCATCACGGTGATGGAAATAATCCCCCAGGCGATACCGAACATGGTCAGCAGCGTGCGCCGCTTGTGCGCCCACAACGTCGCCAGCGTATCCTTCAATAAATCCTGAAACGACATTGGGTCGGCTCGCTCTCGCTGACGGCGCGTCTTATTGCAAGATCACCTGCTGCTTCTCGTTCAAGCCTTCCAGAACCTCCGTCTTCACGCCGTTGGAAATGCCGAGCTTCACGGACACTTTTTTCTTCCCGTTCTCGCCCTTGGCATCCGGCATTTCCACCGAGGCCTTGCGATCCTTGTCATAAATCAGCGCCGCTTCCGGCACCATCAGCACATTCTTCTTCTCTTCCAGCAGAATCTCGGCGTTCGCGCTCATCGACGCCTTGAGCTCACCGGTGGAATTCGCAATGGAAACGCGCACCTCAAAGGTCGTCACATTGTCTTTTTCTTTGCCGAGGGGGGAAATTTTGGTCACCTTCCCCGTAAATTTCTTGTCCTTGAACGACTCCACCACAATCCGCGCGGGCTGGTTCAGGTACACCTTTCCGATATCCGCTTCGTCGACCTTGCCCTGCACATACACTTCGCTCACGTCGCCGAGCGTCATAATCGGTGTGGCCTGCGAGCCCAGCACCAAGATGGAACTCACGGCGTCGCCCACATTGACGTCGCGCGACAAAACCAGGCCATCAATCGGGCTCAGAATCGTGGAATTCTTCAAGTCCTCTTCCGCGTTGTCCAAAGCGGCCTTCGACTGCGCCAGCATGCCCTCGGCCTTGGCAATCTCCGCCCGCGACACCGCCAGATTGGCCTGCGCGCTGAGCTGTTTGTTCAGTCCCAATTGATAATTTTTCTGCGCATCCTCGACCACCGACTTCGCCACCACGCCTTCGTTAAATTCCTTTTCCGCGCGCTCCATGCTCAATTTCAAAAACGGCACATCCGGCCCTTCGGCGTCCACCTTGTTCCGCTCCAGCGAGGCCTGCGCGGAATTCCGTGCCGCCTCCGCAGCCTGCAAGTTGGCTTTTGCGGCGCGCTCTGCTGCTTCGAGCTGCACGCGATCAAGCTCGACGAGCACCTGCCCCACTTTCACGCGGTCGCCATAATCCACGTAAATCTTCTTCACAATCCCGGAAGCCTTGGACTTGATGTCCGCTTTCGACAGCGGCTGTATCTTTCCGGTCGCCACCACCACGCGCGCCAAGTCCCCGCGCTCCACGTCCGCCAGTTTCGAAGGATCAATCACACGACTCGGCCGCAGCGCGGCCATGACGCCGTAGCCGCCGCCGCCCAGCACCAGCACCGCAACGGCTAGCCAGATCAGCCGCCGCCGTCGTCGCTTGCCGCTTGTTCCGTTCAGCCCGTTCGCCCCACTCGCCATACAAACACCCCTCGCCCATGCAATGCTGGCACTTTTAGATACGCAAAGCACACCCCGGAAGTTCCACAATATCTCGCTGCCTTAGACGTTCAGAAAGTCCTCGGGTCGCGTCGCGCGGAGCCGTGCCGGGCGCCACCGGGAGCTTGCGCCACCCCGAGCAATGACTCCGTCGCGGCGTGGCCCTCAGGGCCAAGAATCTACGTTTCGCACCTTAATTCTGGGGCTCTGCATCTTAGCTACAGGAACCTTTGCACGCTGGTCCACGGAGAACTCTCTTTATGAGCAACAGCAGCAAGATTGCATCTTTTCTCGCCCTGGCGACCGCGTCCATCGCACTGACTTTTGCCTTCGCAGGGTGCAACAGCGGCACGCCGAACACCGCCAACCAAAATCCACCGGCCTCTACCGATCAGTCGCAGGGCCCCAGCGCTCCAGGTCAAGCAGCGCCCGCCGATCAGCCGCAGGCCAGCGAAGATTCCGGCAATCTCGTTCAAGCCAGCGCCGATAACAGCGGGTCAAATGATTCCAGCGGTGACAGCAACTACGACCCCGACTCAGAGGATTCAACCTACGGCCAGCCGGCGCTTCAGGCTTCGCAGCCGCCGCCGGAGCTGCCCGAATATTCGCAGCCCGATTGCCCCGGCGATGGCTACCTGTGGACCCCGGGATACTGGAGTTATGCTCCGCAGGGCTACTACTGGGTGCCCGGCGCGTGGGCCCGGCCGCCTCAGGTCGGCTTCTTGTGGACCCCGGGATATTGGGGATACGTCGGCAGCGCGTACCGCTTCCACTACGGCTACTGGGGCCAGCACATCGGCTACTACGGCGGCGTTAATTATGGATTCGGGTACGTCGGCATCGGCTACCAGGGCGGATACTGGCGCGGCAATCAGTTCAATTACAATCGCGCCGTCAACAACGTCACCATAAACAGCGTCCACGTCTATAACCGCACCATCACCAACACGGTCGTCAACAACGTGACCATCAACAACACGGCCGTCAGTCGCGTCAGCTACAACGGCCCGGGCGGCATCAGTCGTAAACCGCTCCCCGCAGAGATCGCCGCCACGCGGGAGGAGCGCGTTCCTCCCATGACCACCCAGATTCAGGTGCGCGACGAAGCCGCCAAGAACAAACAACAATTTTATTCCGCCAACCATGGACACCCGGCCGTTTACGCCGCGGCCAAGCCCATCGCCGAAGGTAAACCCATCGCAAAAACAATCCCGGCCCACGCCCCCGCTCCCGGGCGGCCAACCGAGGCGCGGCCAGCGGAGGCGCGCTCCGGAGAAGCTCACGCGCAGCCCAATCGTCCCGAGGCTACTCCAGAACGTGGTGCCGCCCGTGAGCCCGCGAAGCCCGCCGAACGCCGCGCGCAGCCATCCCAGCCAGCCGGTCGTCAACCGGAAGAAGCGCGCAAGACAGCGCCGAAGCCGGGAGCCAAACCGGCGCCGAAGCCTGCGGAGAAATCGGCCCCGAAACCCGAAGAGCGGCCAGCAGGCAAGCCGCAAGCCAAGCCAAAAGCCACGACCCCTCCAGCGAAAAAAGAGCCGGCAAAGGAAAAGCCCAATCCGCAGTGATTCACTGCCTTCTTAGGAGCGCCAACTCTTGCCCATTTCGCAGCTTAACGCGATGAAATTGGCCAGTGGCGCTCCCGCGTTTCACGCCTCCGGCATTTGCCCGCTCTGAGCTTTGTCGCGTTCGCCGTGCTTCGGTGCTCGCAACGCTTTGACGTTTTTCTGTTTTCCCACACTGCGCTGACTTGTCGAATACAAATACGGACTCGTGTTTCTCGTCGCTCCCGGCGAAGTGTGCGCCGCGTTGCGCGACGGTACTCACGCGCGGGCCAGCGTCTGATTCTGTACTTGTGGCCAGTAGGCAACTCCAATCGCGATCACTAGACTGGTGGCAATAGCAAGAACGGATTACGCGCGCATGGACTCCCCTTCCAGCAATACGCTCCGCTCCCGGGAACTTCCTTCCTCAGCACTGAATCTTGGCGTCTTCGCCCTCACCCTGTTTCTTTCTGCCGGCCTCGTCGGTTGCGTCTCGGGGGGCTCCTTGACTGCACCACCCGGAAAAGGTTCCGCGCCGCGGATCACCTCCTTTGTGGCCAACCCGGCAAGCATTAGCTCCAGCGCCAGCAGCACACTCAGTTGGGCGGCTACCGGGGCGACGAGCATCACCATTACGCCGGGGACATTCACGTCGACATCGGCAACGGGTACGACAAGCCTCAGCCCAACGGCGACGACGACCTATACGCTGACGGCGACCAACACCGCCGGCTCGACCGCGTCGACCCTGACCGTTACCGTAAACACGGCCAGCAAGCCGGTGATCAGCGCGTTCACGGCCAGCCCGGCAAACATCTCTTCGGCTTCGAGCAGCACGCTAAGCTGGGCGACCACGGGAGCGACAAGTATCGCCATCGTGCCGGGTACGTTCACGTCCACATCCGCGAGTGGTTCAACCAGCGTCAGCCCGACAGCTACGACAACCTACACGCTGACCGCCAGCAACGCCTCCGGCTCGAGCACATCGACGGCCGCGGTAACGGTCACCGAAAACTCGCCGAGCAAGCCAAGCATCAGCTCCTTCACCGCCCATCCCACAAGCATCACTTCGGGCGCGAGCAGCACGCTCAGTTGGGCAACCAGCGGGGCGACAAGTATCGCCATCGCGCCGGGAACATTTACGTCCACATCCGCGAGTGGTTCAACCAGCGTCAGCCCGACAGCTACAACGACCTACACGCTGACGGCGAGCAATGCCAATGGCTCAAGCACATCGTCGGCAACAGTCACGGTAAGCATATCCGGCAGCCCCTTGGCAATCACCACCGCTTCGTGCCCAGGTGGAACCCAGGGCGCCGCGTATGCCGGCTGCGCCATCGCCGCCAGCGGTGGCGCGCCGCCGTACACCTTTTCTCTAAGCACGAGTTCCGGCTTTCCTCCCATTCCGGAAGGTCTGTCACTTGAGGCAACCACCGGCGATATCAGCAGCTCGCTGATCGGCGGACAAGGCACCTACACCCCCGAGTTTGTGGTTACGGACTCTGCGAATGCGCAAGCCACGCAGGACATCAGCATCTCGCTCAACGGCAACAACGCCTTCCTTGCAAACATTTTCCCGTCCACTTCCATTTTTCACCATCGCGTGGACGCCGCCACCACCAGCTTGCCCGTAGATACTTCCCCGGCCGCTCCCATCTACAGTGGCTATCTGTCCGAAACGGTGAAACCATTTTTCGGGAACAATTCCAATGCTCCCTTTCCGAATGGCATACCAGCCATCGAAGTTCCCTACAATCAGGCGAACGCGCCGGTCGCGACGACTTTGTATCAATCCTATTTCACCTCCGGCCCCATTCCCGGATACGCTCCGGTAGAAGGCACCTCTCAATCAAATGGGGATCGCCACGTTCTGGTCTATCTTGAAGCCGGCGGTGGAAACCATCCCGCCCTGTACGAGATGTGGCAGGGCGTCTACCTGGGCGGCTCCTGGACCGACTCCTCGAACGCGCTTTGGCCTGACGCGTCTTCGAATGCCCTGACGCCGCAAGGCAACGGCACATCCGACGCCGCGGGACTTCCCGTAGGGCCGCTGCTCGTCAACGCCGACGAAGTCATCGGCGCAGGTACGCCCGGCGCACCAAGCGGCACGATTCAGCATCCCATCCGCTTTACCCTCAACCATATTGTGAACTACTGGGTCTGGCCCGCCACGCAAACCGCGGGCGTGGGCAGCTGCACCGCTTCGGGAGGCGGCGGCATTCCCACGGAATCGCAAATTTCGCAGTCTGCTCCACCCGCGAGCTGCACCATGTCCGGACCCGCTGGCGAGATCTACCGCCTCAAAGCTTCGGTGCCCACGCCCTCCTGTGCCTCCACAAGCCCGCAAGCCGCCATCATCATCACCGCCTTCCGCAACTATGGAATCATCCTGGCGGACAACGGAGATAGCGGAGGGCTGATCGGCACTCCTGATGCTCGCTGGAACGATACCGACCTTGTGTGCATCACCAGCCTCATCTTGTCAGACTTCGAACCTGTAAACGTCTCGAGCCTTATGGTCAGCAACGACAGCGGCGCGACCAGCCATTAGTCGCCCGGCACACTTGGCGTGCAGTGCCAGCGTTCCGTGATCTCGACGAACGGTTATGTGCCGGACGTGCCCGCCAGTCTTCGGAGATAAGCCTCGCGACCTCGGTTGAGGATGTTGCCGCGGTCTCGGGCTCGCGCGCGTCCCGCTCGTCATCATTTTGCCGCCCGGACGACGACGGAGGTCTAGTTTCGCGCCCCCCGCGGGCAGCGCATGTTGCCGGACCCATGGCCCCGAGGGCTAAGATCACGCAACCCGGGGAGCAAAAAGCTCGCTATTCACGGCGCCGTTTGAATCGCCCCATTCTTCAACGCCCAGTCCACAAAGCCTTCCGGCGCGTTCTTCACCCCATAAATGTTCGTCGCCTTCATGCTCTTGATGGTCTTCCACCCTATGTCCCGCAGATCCGTGCCATGCAAATCGGCATTGGAAAAATCCGCGCGCGAAAGATCCGCCCCGCTGAAATCCGCGGCGGAAAAATCCGCGTCCGAACCATCGGCGTCCCGCAAAATCGCCCGCTCAAATTTCCCATTGCGAAAATTCCCGGACTGCATCTCCGCAAAACTGAAATCCGCCTCCGTGAACTCCCCATCCCGCGCATCCGCCGCGCTGAAATTTGCCCGGAGCAGTTCGGCTTTGCGCAATTTGACTCCGCGCAAAAATGCTCCGGAAACGTCGACGCCCACCAGCGCCACGTGATCGTCATTCAACTCCTTGAGGGCCTCGATGCGCCCGCCGCTGCCGCCCTTGCCTTGCGCCGTATTCATCACCTGCCACATCTGCAGGTGCCGCTGGCGCGTGCGTTCCCCCGACTCCGCAAAATAGAAAATCACCGCCACCAGCACTCCAAAACTGCTCAGATATTCCAGCGCCTCGAGAAACGCCCAGTGGCTCAGAAAATGCGCCACCCACTCCCAAACCCAGTCCACCGCCACGAACGGCACCGTCCAGCGATGGCCGGCCCGCGTCCGATACTCGGCCCAGTCTACGGGCCGTTCCCGCCGCTCTCTATATCGCATCGTGCCTCGCCTTGGCAGCGATCGTAGGGCTCGCTGCTACTGCGCTTAAAACGCGAACCCGGCCCTCTCGGTTATCGTTTCTCCGCATCATTCATCGAGCCGTGCGGCGGAAGATCCGCGTTGAACATGGGTTGGTCTACCCTGCTCGGCGACCAAGCGGAGTAAATCGCGGCCGGTCAAACCAGCGCTGCCGTTTCCAGTTTGCGGGCCGTCTGCCACAACTCTACATACGGTCGCAGCTCCGCCATCATCTTCGCAAACTGCGCTAGGTCCAGCGACTGCGCCCCATCACTGATGGCCTTTTCGGGCGCGGGGTGTACCTCCACGATCAGGCCGTCGGCGCCGATCGCGACGCCAGCCCGCGACAGTGCCGGCACCAAGCTGCGCTTCCCGGTGGCGTGGCTCGGATCAAGGATCACCGGCAAATGAGTCAGTTCCTGCAGCGCAGGGATCGCGGCGATGTCGCAAGTGTTGCGCGTCACGGTTTCAAAGGTGCGAATCCCGCGCTCGCACAAAATAACGTCGGAGTTCCCATGCGCCGTGATGTATTCCGCGGACATCAGCAACTCCCGCACCGTGCTGCTCAGTCCGCGCTTCAGCAACACCGGGCGGCCGCATTTGCCCAGCGCTTTTAGCAGCACGAAGTTTTGCATGTTGCGCGCGCCCACCTGCATCACGTCCGCGTATTCGGCGATCAATTCCACATCGCGGTCGCTCATCACCTCCGTCACGATCCCCAGCCCCGTTGCTTGCTTGGCTTTCTCGAGCAGCTTCAAACCTTCCTCTTCAAGGCCCTGGAAATCGTACGGCGACGTTCGCGGCTTGAACGCACCTCCGCGCAGCAATTTGGCCCCGGCCTTGGCGACGCCCTCGGCGCTCTGCATGATCTGCTTTTCCGATTCCACCGAGCACGGTCCGGCAATCACCACAAAATCATCGCCGCCAAATTCCGCGCCGTGTACGCCATGGATCTTGATGCGCGTTTTCCCGGTACGAAACTCCTTGCTCACAAATTTGTACGGCGCGGAAATGCGCACCACTTTTTCCACCTGCGGCATCGCTTCGACGGACTCGAAACACGCCGTCACATCGCCCGTGCCCACCACCCCAATCACCACGCGCTCTTCTCCTTCGATGGAGTGCACCTTGTACCCAAAGTGCTCCACCTGCTTGCGCACCTCATCGATGGCCTCGCGGGTGGAATGCAACTTCATGGAAATGATCATCGGCGTTTACCTGCCTTTTCTCGATCGCACAGTTTTTCCCGCCACTCGTCCAAAACATCTGCTCCAAAACGAAAAAGCCCACTCTTTGCGAGTGGGCTGAAGTCTCTTAACGCTTTTGCTTTACAACCTCGCCCCTCGCACAAGTCTGTGTGGCCGGCTAAATCGGTATCCAAACCAGCGGAACGAGATTGTGCGGGCAGAAGCGCGCGGGTTGCTATTGGACACGTTGCACATGCCATTCATGGGAATGCCGACCACCTATCGCGCGCCAGTGTATTTCTTCTGGCACCAAATGACAACCGTATTTTAGCCCGGATGGACGTCCGGTTACCGCTTATGGATACAGCAGCACGGCGATACGGTAGTGCGTGAATCCGTCACTGCCTCCCGGGTCGCAGGCGCCCACCTGAAAGGAGCGGTATTTTCCGCTGTCCAGCAGAGTTTTCACCCGGGCCGGCAATTGGCTCAAATCCGCGGTATCAAACTTCACATACGCCGCAGCCTTACCCGCATAGCCGCTGCTCATCTGGCAGGTTTTTCGGGCCTCGCTGCCTTGCAAGTGGCCGGGGCTATCGGCCACGGCGATACCCGTGGCTGCCAGTAGCGCGCGTATTTTTCCTTCTTGCTCGTCGATGGACAGGTTATCCGCGGCGAGCGTAAAATCCTGCACCGCATACAATCCCTTATGGCCCGGTTGCTCCGCGATACCGATCGCGGTCAGTTGGGGGTCGAGAATATTCGCGCGATGCGGCGGCGAGTGCATCCACTGATCGTGAAGTTCATCGGGCGTACCGGCCAGTGCCACGTTTTCCGCAGCCGCGGAAAATTCCGCGCCGCTTTGCTGCAATCGCTCTTTCAAATCCGCCTCGCCCGGGAACTGGTGGGAGAGCGATTCATGCTCGACGAGCAGCGCGCAGTGTTTTCGCGCGGCTGCAGCAAGGTGCGCGTCCCAGCGCAGCGCCGGCAACCCGGCCAGTCGGCGGGATTCATTCACATGGTCAAAAAGAATTTTGTCGTCACCGGCGGGCGCGCTCCCGGCGGGCTGTTCGGCGGACGAGGCTGCCGGCTGCTGCGGGGTGTGCCGCGCATTTTGCGCAGAAGGCGGGCGATTCAGATCGCCTGCGGATTGCGCGTCGCAGGCGGAAACGTGATTCGGCGCGAGATTTGCTCCGGGCAGCGCCACCGACAAGGCCGTGGCAACGGCAACCGATGAAAGAGCGGAAAAAAATAGCGACGGCGTTGGTTTCGGCAAAACGGACTCGCTCCTGGCAACGGGTGAAAACGCTGCGAGTAGGTGAACCCTGTTGCGCGCCGGGAGTTTTGCGAAAATTCGCAGGACTTGCTCAGCCCCGCACGCGCACGGCGCTGAAGCTCAGGATCACGTGACCGCCATTGGTCGGACGGCCAAAACTGAGCATGGGGCGGAAACTGGAGAACATCAGGATTTGATCGAGCTGATGGCGCGTTTCCTGCGTCGCCGGGCCGGAAAGAATCTGGTAGCCGTCAAATTGTCCCCGGGCGTTGACGCTGACATCCACCAGCAGGCCATGGGGCATGGCGGCATCCCCTTCGGGCGGCTCGGGCGCCCAGGAATCGGGATAATCCGCAAGGGTCAGCACTTCCGCGGGGCGCATGAGATTGATGTCCGTGTCATTTTGCACGGCGCGGACGGTGAGTCCCGGCGCGATCATCTGGAACACCAGCGCAAAAACGGCGATGGCGGAGACAAATCCTCCGGTGGCCGGCAGGGTCAGCGGACGCGCCACATTGTCCAGCAGGATTTCGGCGCGGTCGCGCATCTGGCGCAAACGGCCGCGCCAGGTTTGTGTGGGCTCCATTTGCGCGGCGGCCACCTTGATGCGCACGGCCAGACCCGGCGGCGGAACATTTTGCGGAACGCGGGAAAGCAGCACGGCGAGCTTGCGAAAACGCTCCAGCTCGGTCCGGCACACGGGGCAAGCATCGAGATGCGCGCGCATTTGCAGGCGCTCGGCGGTGCGCGCGGGACCTGTGGCGGCGTCGTCGAGATAGCCCGCCAGTTTCGATTGTACCGTGTGGCACTTCATTGCAAACCCTCAGGGGCGATGCTGGTCCGCAGAGACATGCGCGGAGATGAATGATCTGGAGTTTCGGAATCGCCGGACAGAAACGCGCTGGCGGCCGAGAAAGCTTCGGAAAAAGCTGCCTGCTGCTGGCTCATGGCGCTTTCCAGCGCGGAAGGCTGCGGCTGAGAAAGGACGGGCTGCGCCGCCCGCGCTTCGGCATGGCGCTGATGTTCGCGTTCACCGAGGAGCGGCTCGAGAATCTCACGCAAAGCGCGGCGGCCGCGGAGGATGCGGGATTTTACCGTGCCGACGTTGCACTCGAGCACTTCGGCTACTTCTTCATAGCTCAGGCCTTCAAGGTCGCGCAGGATTACCGCGCTGCGGAAGGCCTCGGGAACCTGCTGCAAGGCAAAATGCACGGCGTGCTGAATTTCACGGGTGGCCAGCTGCTCGAAAGGCGAAGCGCCAAGATCCTCGACATCGATATGCGCGCGGCCTTCCTCCGGCTCGGCGTCGATCGAGACATTCTTGTACAGATGGCGCTTGAACCAACGGCGGTGATTGAGGGCCTCACGAACGGCGATGCGATAAAGCCAGGTTTTCAGCGAGCTGCCCTGGCGGAAACCGCGAATGCCGCGGAAAGCCTTGAGGAAGACTTCCTGGGTGCCATCGGCAGCGTCGGCGACATCGCCGAGCATGCTGAGAATGAGATTGTAGACCGGCCCATGGTAGTGAGTAACCAGCCAGTCAAATGCCGTTTCCGAGCCGGCTTGCAGCTCGACGACGAGTTCGGCTTCATCTCGGCCCCACGAGAGGGCGCTCGCCCAATTGGACACTGCCCGCCTTTCTGGCCCGCCGCCAGGTCCGCCCACGTCCAGGTCAGCCTGCGGATGCTACGGCACTAGATCGTTAGACACCGCGCCCGGCGAAGAAGTTTCCCCGCCGGGCGGAAGGCATCCTCGTTCGCTGCGAATTGTTGCACCCATCGAGGCGCGGTGCAAGAGTACCGTCGGATGGCTCAAATGGCGCCCCCTTGTCTTCCCAGGCGACCCGCGCGAGCAACACCCTTTTCAGATCGAGGGATTTGCGTTTTGCTTCGATTCGCGGAGCTTAGTTTTCGCACATCGTTTTGATTTTATTGGAGTTACCTCCGGCGGCGGGGCCATACAAAGGGCGACGGGCACCGGGGGCCAGTTTCATGGTTGCGAGATAAGTTCGATCCGGGTTCCGCCGGACGGTTGGGGCGCGCGGGGAGGCACGGGCCGCCAGCTCCGTGGTTAGAGACGGAGCAAGCGGCCAAAGATGAGCTGAAAGTAGGCGTCGGCGTCGACGGTGCGGAGTACGAGGGCGTTCTGAGGTTTTCCGCTGACGCCCCACCAGTCCACCACGCTGGCCCCCCGTGTGAGCGGACTATCGCATTCAATGTCCACGAAGACCTGGCGGCCGGTGAAGAGTTGGGGGGCCAGAAGGTAGGCGGTGACCGTGGCGTCGTGCAAGGGACCACCGGGCCAGCCATATTTCGCGCGATCGAAGCGTTTGTTGAACTCGAGCAGATGATAGAAGGCGGTGCCTAGCGGAGTTCGAGCGGTTCGGAGCACTTCAAGGCGGGCATTGGTGATAAGGGCCTGGTGGGTGCAGTCGAGGGGGATCATGGTGATGGGGGCGCCGCTTGAGAA
>JBEKSZ010000163.1:0-12575 GCA_049516615.1 Candidatus Acidiferrum sp.
CAGAATCTTCATGGCAAACGGGTCACAGAGGATTGCGCCATAATCGAGCAGTTGATGCGCAGCCCGTTGTCGGGCAATCATCAGGGCCGTCCGGCTGGCTTCGTCAGGCTTCATGTTCGAGGTCTCCGTTTCTAATCGATAGCGAATCGCACGAGTGGTCGTGTGCGCGACCGGCGCGGTGCACAGCGATATCTTGGATGCGCGCGGGACTTACCGCACTCTTCCCGTTCCCGCCTGGTGATTTCTGCTTGGCACGGGATTTGGCACGGCAAAGCCTGGTTCACCAGGAAAGCAAGCCCCGAACAGCGCGGGTTACGGGATATGCGCTTTTGCCCGAGAAGACACCTGCCCGGAGGTCGGTGCAACCGCAATGGCATACGCCGCGACGGGCGCCAGCAGACCAGCTGCTACATCTGTACTTTCACTGGTCCCGCGTACCATTGACCGCTCTGCCGGCCGCTCGCTAACGTCGAACCTTCCAGCGAAATCAATCCTAGGGGAGCTGGGGAGCCGTGATGCGTTTTACCGCGAGTCGTGTCGCGCACTACGTTCTGGCGACCCTGCTGCTCAGTCTCGTCGTATCTGCGCGAACGCGCGCCCAAACGACCCCCACTCTTACCGTCGACGCCGCAGGAAATCCACATCCGATCAATTCCGATATCTATGGACTGGCCAACTATGGTCTGGACGCAGACTATGCCAAAGAAATTCAAGTGCCCAACGTTCGTTGGGGCGGCGACGGCACCACGCGCTACAACTGGCAAGTCGATTCGAGCAACGCCGGCTTCGACTGGTATTTTATGGGCGGCAACGGCCAGCCAACCGTGACGCCCGGGGGTTCGGCCGATGCAGTGATCAACACCTACAAGGCGGCGTCCAATGCGAAAACGCTGCTCACCATTCCGATCATTCCCTGGGTCAATAAATCCGCGGCTTGGAGTTGCAGCTTTCCGGTTTCTGTTTACGGGCCGCAGCAATCCACGAATCCCTATGTACACCCTAACGGCGGCGAGTGCGGCAACAGCATAGCTACCAATGGCACGCAACTGCTCGACAACAATGTCTACGCCAACCACATCGACAATACCGTTGCCCTCGAGCAAGGCTGGATCGAGCACCTCGTCTCCACATTTGGTACCGCCGGCAATGGCGGAGTTCCCTACTACCAACTCGACAACGAACCCGGCGGCTGGAGCAACACGCATCGCGACGTCGAGCCGGTGGAGCCCGATTACGACACCATTATCAGCCTGGGCCAGCAATACGCCGCGATGATCAAGCAAACCGACCCTTCCGCAAAGGTCTTTGGTCCTGTGGATTTCACCCTGGGCGGATGGATCGGCACGCCTTCCCAGCAAAACAATCTCTACGCCGGTCAATATTACCTGCAACAGATGGCCAGCTACGACCAAGCCAACCACCAGCGCATACTCGATTATTTCGACGAACATTACTATGGCGGCGGCTCGAGCGACGCAGCCGAACTCGAATCGACACGCGCCCTCTGGGATGCGACCTTCAACTCCGGTAGTTGGGTCGAACAATATTATTTCGATGCTCCGATGCAGCTGATTCCGCGTTTTCAAAACTGGATTCAGACCTACTATCCAGGCACCAAGCTATCCATTTCCGAATACAGTTTCGCCAGCGGCACGAATCCCCTGGTCGACATGCTTACGGAAGCAGACGTACTTGGAATCTACGGGCGCCAGGGCCTCGATTTCGCCAACATGTGGAATGTCCCGGCGCCGACCGCTCCTTTGGCCTACAGTTTCCGCATCTACCGGAACTACGACGGGCGGGGCGGTCAATTCGGCGACACCTCCGTAAATTCCACAAGCACGGATCAAAGTCAGCTTTCCGTTTATGGTGCTTTGCGTTCCTCCGATGGCGCACTCACCGTCGTCGCCATCAACAAAACCACCAGTGCGATTCAGAGCACCTTGACCATCGCGAATTTTAGCGCAGCCCCCAGCGCGTCGGTCTACACCTACAGCAACGCCAGCCTGACGCAAATCGTCCCCGGAACACCCCTCGTGGTGTCCTCTAACGCCGTGGACTACAGGTTCCCTGCGTACTCTGTGACCGTTTTCGTGTTCACTGCCGCGGCGGCGCCGCAAACCGCAACAACTACCTCACTCACGGCGTCGAACACGCAGCCAACCACCGGGCAAAGTGTCAAGTTTACCGCCACGGTCGCCCCGGCAACGGGCAACGGCACTCCGACCGGAATGGTCACCTTCAGCGATGGCGCCACACTGCTCGGCACGGCCTCGCTGAATTCCGGTAGCGCCACGTTTACAACGACATCGCTCGCGAACGGGGCGCACTCCATCACCGTCGCGTATTCGGGTGATTCCAGTTTTGCACCCTCCACTTCCTCTTCGCTGGCCGTCGTCGTTTCCGCGCCCCCAAGGACGGCAACCACCACGTCCGTCACTCCCTCCTCGACGCAACTTACAACCGGGCAATCCATAACCTTGACGGTGTCCGTCGCACCAAAAACGGGAAGCGGCACGCCCAGCGGAACCGTCACGGTGCTCGACGGACAAACGCAGCTCGGCGCCGCGTCTCTGGTCGCGGGTACAGCGTCCTACAGCACCACGAACTTGTCCGTGGGCAGCCACTCCATCACCGTGACCTATTCGGGCGACGCGAATTTCGCCCCTTCTGCCTCCACCCCGGTTTCCGTCGCCGTCGCAGCGCCGGCGAAAATCAATACCAGCACGTCACTTTCCGTCTCGGCGACGCAGATAACCGCAGGCAGCAGCGTCACATTCAACACGAGGGTCGCGCCAGCCAGTGGTTCCGTGGCTCCCACGGGCACGATCTCCTTTCTGGATTCGCAGGTTTCGATTGGCTCTGTCGCGTTAACCAGCGCATCGGCGCAATTCAGCGCAGCGAATCTTTCCGCCGGGACCCACTCCATCATTGCCGTCTATTCCGGCGACGCCAATTTCCAGCCTTCGAGCTCCCTCGCCGCGACCGTCACCGTCGCATCCCCGCCTGCAGCGGACTATTCGCTCTCCTTGCCCAGTGCCGCGCTCACCGTCAACGCAGGCGCAGCCGCGGCACTGACTCTCACCGTAACGCCCAAGAACGGATTCAAGCAGCCCGTCACCTTCGCTTGCTCGGGCCTTCCAAGCGGAGCAACCTCTACTTTTAGTCCGCCTTCGGTCACTCCGGCGAACGGTCCAGCGGCCACAACCATGACGATTCAGGTGCCGGTCACGAGGGCCATGGTGATTACCGCAAACCCGGGGAAAAGCTTTGCGACCTATTCCTTGGTGGCGGGTTCCCTTGTCAGGGGGATCAGCGCGCGAACTCTGGCAACGCGACTGGGGGCGCTCTGCATCCTGCAAATTTTGGTTTTAGCGTTCTCGAGCGCGGGGAATCGCATCGAGCGCGCGTCAATTCCAGAACAACGCCCGCGGGCGATGGCCAAGTCGCTGGCGCTGCTATTGCCACTACTCGCAGGCGGCTGCGCCAGTCTCCCCCTCGGTTCATCTCCCGCGCCTCGGGCCACGACATATTCACTCACCGTCACGGCAAGCGGCGCGAACGTGCCCACACACTCCGAGACACTCACTCTAACAGTTGCTCCGTAGGCCGGCGTCGCCGCCAGTTGCGGCGCCCACTCGCAGTGCGGGATCAGAAAGAATCGCGGAATTCCTTCGGGTCGCGACCAATTCCCCGTTTCGTTCATCCAACCATCCATTTACGCTTGTTGGCCCGGCGTGTTGAGGAGAAGAATTATGAAAGCAGTTGTGGTCCATCAATATGGCGGTCCTGAAGTGCTGAAGTTCGAGGAGTACCCTGATCCCGTGCCGGGTCCGGGAGAGGTGCTGGTGCGGGTGGCGGCCACGAGCGTCAATCCGATCGACTACAAACGGCGTGCCGGGCAAACCAAGGATTTTTACCCGATCAAGTTTCCAGGGCTGATGGGAGTAGACATCGCGGGCAGCGTCGTCAAGATTGGACCCGGAGTTGAAGGCTTCTCTGTCGGGGAGCAGGTATTCGCAATGGCGGCGGACACGTACGCCGAACTTTGCGCCGTGAAAGCGGTGGACTTGGCCAAAGTTCCCAAAGGACTCGACTTGATCGAGGCGGCAGCTCTGCCGCTCGTGACGACGACCGGGAACGCACTGATCTCGGTAGGCACAGGCATCCAACCCGGCCAGACGGTACTCGTCGCCGGTGCCGCAGGAGGTGTGGGACGCTCGGCGGTGTTCACCGCGAAACAACACGGAGCGATCGTGATTGCAGGTGTTTTAAAAAGACAGATCGAAGAAGCGAGAACCATCGGCGCGGATCAGGTACTCGCAACCGACGACGACAACGCGATTGCGAATCTTTCGCCGCTCGATGCTGTTGCCGATGCGGTCGGCGGCAAAACCGCCGAGAAGCTGATTGCCAAGGTCAAGCCGGGCGGAGTGTTTGCCTCCGTGCTCGGGGCGCCGCAGAACGCCGCGACCTACCCATCCGTAAAGGTGGTGCCGGTGTTTGCGAAACCCGATGCGAAAACTCTCCAGTTCATGGCCGAAGCCGTCCGCGATGGCAAACTGTCGATCCCCATTAGCCGGCAACTGCCGCTCCGTGACGCAGGCGCGGGTCAAGCCGCTGCCGAACGAGGTGGCATCGGGAAAGTCTTATTGCTGGCTTGATTTCGCAGCTGGTCTTTATGTGCGCGGTCCCGGCTCTCCCGGTCGTGTCGCGTGGTTCAAGCTAGTTCCGTCAAAAATCAGACCTTTGGACGTTTACCTCCGCCACATTCAACGATGATCTGACATCCCCAAGGCGGCACGAGTTTATCGTGCCCGGCGGAAAAGCCCTGTGGATTTTTAGGTGTACTATTTGTTCCGGCCGGACATCTGAATCCCTGCGGGGGGAAGCCCAGGAACTCTATGATTGTGCCCGGGTGTGGTGCGTGCTCGTCGCCGAGCACTGGGATCAGCGCGTCAGGATGGCTACCAGCCGTAGCGGTGTTGTGCGTCTTGCTGTTTCATGGCCTGCTTTGTCGGGCCAGCCTGGCGCAGATGGATCCCGCGCCGGGAGCCCAGGGGCCACCCGTTTCTGCCGCTCACCCCGCGCCTCAGACCTCCGCGGCATCGCCCGCGACTCCGCTGTCGTCCATTCCGCTGACCCTCAAAGACGCAGTGCAGCTGGCACTCAAGCAGAATCCGCAGGTGGTGACGCGGCGGCTGCTTTCGCTCGAGAGCGAGCGAAGCCGCCAGATTGCCCGTTCTGCGCTGCTCCCCCAGGCGAATCTAGCAGCCACGGCGTCGCTTGATCAATACAACGTGGCGGTGGTCGAGCGCACCAGCGGGCGCGTTGCAGCAGGCCCGTATCAATATATTGCAGCGGGTCCTGCGTATTCACAGACGATTTTCGATCTGCCTTTGTTCCGCGGCTATCAGATTTCCCGCGAAGGCGAGCGGGAGGCGCGCGCGCAAGAGAACGTCACGCGCGAAGACGTCGCCGCTTCGGTGGTGACACAATACATTCTGGTGCTGCGCGCCATAGCCACCTACGAAGCCGCCAAGACGCGCGTTGCGCTCGCGCAGCGGCTCTACGAGCAGGCCACCAGCCTTGAGAAAACGGGCGTCGGACTGAAAATTGACAGCACGCGGGCACAGGTCGAACTGCAGAACGAACGGCAGAATCTGACCGACGCGCAGACCTTGACGCACACCACGAACTACGTTCTGGCCGAGTTGCTGGATCTTCCGCGCGAGCAGGATCCCGTGCTCACGGACCGGATGGAATTCTTCGCCCTGCCCGAAGTGGAACAGACGGCCGCCATCAAGCTGGCGTTTGCGAATCGGCCGGAGATGCAAGCGCAAGCCTCGGAGGAGCGCATCGCGCTTCTGCAGCGCAAATCCGCGCAGGATGAGCGCGCGCCGAAGGTTGATTTCTCCGGAGACTGGCAGTACCAGGGGGCGCGTTTTAACAACGGCATCCCCACCTACACCTATGAACTCGGACTCAATCTTCCGCTGTTCACCAGCGGGAGAATTCATGCGGAAATTGCCAAGGCCGGACTCGAAGAGCAGCGTATCGAGCAGAACCGTCGGCTGCTCGAGGCCCGCATCGTTCGCGAGGTGAAATCCGCGCTCGATGAACTGGACGCCGCGCGAAGCAACGTGGAGGTTGCGAACCTGGGGCTGCAACTGGCTAACGATGAAGTGGCGCAGGCGGAGCGGCGATTCGCGGCGGGCGTCACCACCAACGTCGAGGTGGTGACCGCGCAGGATGCCTTGGCGCGCGCGAATTCCAACCAGATTGACGCGCTCTATCGCTTGAACCAGTCCAGGGTCAATCTGGCCCAAGCCATGGGCGAAGTGCAGAATACGTACGCGAAATAACGGAGGCAGAAGAAAAAATCTCGCCGATGAGCTCGAATCCCACGCCACCGACCGCCGCAACCGAGACGGCGCCGCCAGCCGCTGCATCGCCCTCGCCCCCAGCTCCCTCGCCCGTGCCGCCAGCGCAACCCGAGCCTTCCTTTCTGGCCACTGCCGGGAAAGGGATTCGCGGGCTTCCGCCTCTGGGCAAGGCCGCCATCGTCGTATTCCTGCTGCTGGTGTTGGTGGTGTGGTACGTGTGGGCAGGGCGCGTCTCAACCGATGACGCGCAGGTCGATGCCCACATCACCGCCGTGGCGTCGCAAGTATCCGGTTACGTGGTGGTGCTGCCCATAGACGACAACATGAACGTCAAGGAAGGCGATGTGCTGGTGCAGGTCGACCGGCGCGAGTACCAGGCGGAAGTCGATCAGGCCAAGGCTTCGTTACAGCTTGCCGAGGCGGAAGCCAAGTCGGCAGAGCTGCAAATCGGGCTGACCCGCGCGACCACGACGCACAGTACGGGCGGAGCGGCGGCGCAGAGTGAATCGGATGCCGCGGATTACACCATGTCCGAAGCGCAGCTGGAGCGCACCGCCACCGCCAACCTCTTGCAAGCGCAGGCCGAAGTGGCCGCCAGTCGCGCGACCAACGAACGCGCGCAGGCCGACCTCGAACGGTACAGGCCGCTGGTAGAGACAGGCGACGTCTCGAAGTTCCAGTTCGATGCAGTGGATGCGACCGCACGAGTGGCGCAGAACGAGCTGGCAGCCGCGGAACAACAGCTCGCGGCCGCGCAACAGAACGTCGAGATCGCGCGGGCCACGGCGAACTCGGCAAAGGCCAGGCTGGCGCGTTCGCAGTCGTTGTTCCGGGAGACCAAAGCCCGCGAACAGCAAGTGCCGATTACCGAAGCGACGTACAAATCGGCGTTGGCGGCAGCGGAGCGTGCGAAGGCGGTACTGCAACAGGCGGAGTTGAACCTGGGTTACACGACAATCAAGGCGCCGATCGCCGGACAGGTTACGCAGAAGACGGTAAACCTCGGGCAATACGTTTTGCCGGGTAATTTGCTGTGCACCCTGGTGCCGCTTGAAGAGGTATACATCACCGCGAATTTCAAGGAGACGCAGATGGCCCATGTTCGTGCCGGCGAGCATGCCAAGATTCACGTGGACACCTACGACCGCGACTTCGAAGGCACCGTCGACTCCATCGCGGGCGCCGCAGGTTCGCGACAGGCGCTGCTGCCGCCGCAGAATGCCACGGGCAACTTCATCAAGGTGGTGCAGCGAATTCCGGTGAAGATTCTGGTACGGCAGAGCGGCGACCCGCACCAGGTGCTGCGGCCGGGAATGAACGTGGAAGCGACGGTTTACACGCGCTGAAACGCGGCGTCGGGGAGCGTCATGAGCTATCTAGCGGGCGGCGCTGCGGGCGGCCTCGAACCGTGGGAAGAGGAGTACGGGCGAGGACTCACGCAGGCGCTGGTGGAGTTGTCGCTCAAGAGCCGGCGCATCGTGATGCACGGCATCAGCCTGATCACCGCAATCGAAGTCTCAAATCGCATCTCCATCAATGTGCTGTTACCGGACCTGCAGGGCAACGTCGCGGGCAGCTCAGACGATGTGAGCTGGGTTCTGATTCTCTACAATCTGGGCTTTGTATGTTCGATCGCGCTCAGCTACTGGATGACGCGGGTGATCGGTACACGGCGCCATCTCTTACTCAGCGCGCTGCTCTATAGCTTGGGGGCCATCGGATGCTTCTCGAGCGCGCACAGCTTGACCTTACTGCTAATCTCACGCGTGGTGATGGGCTTTGGTGGCGGAGCTTTTTTAGTGCGCGCGGTGATCCTGGCTGGACTGCTGTTTCCCGGAAAAGGACGCGCCGTCGCGCTCTTCTGGCTGTTCCTCGAAGTGAACATCTTCCAGACAATCTATCCCACGGCCATGGGATGGATTTCCGATACCCTGCACTGGAACTATGCATTCCTACTGGATTTCCCCTTTCTGGGCATCGGCGCTTTTCTGGTCTGGAAGTATTTGCCGCGGGGGCTTTTGTTCCTGCGCAGCGAGAGGGCCTATGTGGATAGCTGGGGCGCTGGCTTGCTCATTGCGGCCCTGTCCTGCCTGCAGGTGGCCCTCAGCCGCGGCGAGCGGGACGAGTGGTTTCAGTCCGGGTTCATCGATTGTTTCCTGGTAGTGGCGCTGGTTTGCTTCGCGGGATTTCTCTGGTGGGACTGGAGGCCAGAGAATCCGCAGCCGGTGTTGCACCTGCGCGTGGTCTGGAAGCAACGGCCGCTGCGCGCATCCCTGGCGATCGTCATGATTGTGGGCGCGATGCTGGGCGCCGGACTGTTCGTCCTGCCGCAATACCTTCGGACGGTGCAGGATTACAGCGCCACGCAAACCGGCGGATTTGTCTCCGCGTACACGCTGGGCCTCGGAGTGGGCGCGATCGTGAGCATGCGGTACCTGCTCTTGCGGCTCGGCGGCACGAAACTGGTGGCGATCGGCGCGGTGTTGATGTGCGTGGCATGCGTCAACTTCATTTACACCTGGACACCTACGACGCCATCCTGGGTGCTGGCGATTGCCGCGTACCTGCAGGGGATGGCGCTCGGACCGCTGTTGTCCGGTGCTTCTAACGTGGCCACGGGACAGGCGGCGATCGTGGATTTGAACGATGTGTCGACAAGCTTTTACTTTGTGCGGCAACTGGGCAACACCCTGGGGGTTACCGCAGCTACCGTGATCTTTGATCATCGGCAGACGCTGCACTCGGCGCGCCTGGTGGACGTGGCCAACCAGCTGAATCCCACGGTGCAGGCGACGCTGGCCGAGTACGCGGGCTTGATTGCTCGCAACGGAGGAGCCGGCAGCAACCCCTCATTGGGAGCGGTGCAGCTCTTGCAGGCCGCCGTGATTGCGCAGAGCAAGCTGCTGGCGTATATCGATATTTACTTGGGGTTGGCGGCGTTGAGCGTGGTCATCCTGCTTTTGCTGGGGTGGGCGCGGATCAAGCACGCGTCCGTGAATGTGCGGGCGCATTTTCATTGGTGGTGAGCCGCTCGAGCGCTGCGGACACGTGGCGTAGTCACGTTGCTGCTTTTCAACGATCCCCGTCCTACCCGGCGTGCAGTTCAGTGCGCTGGCTTACCGCTTCGCCATCTCCCCGTTTCAATCCGCGGAAAACGATGGTGGAGAGGATGGTCATTCCACCGAGCACAATGAGCGCCCGGTGGATGCCGTGAATGAATTGTGGGGCACTGGACGTATGGCGGTCGGGAATGAAGAATGCGGTCACTAGCGATGCCGAAGCCACGCCGAAACTGATGGCCATCTGCTGCATCGTGCTGGCAATCGAACTCGCGCTGCTTGCCTGTTCCTCGTCAACGTCGGCGTAAACAAGCGTGTTCATGCTCGTATATTGCAGCGAGGTAGAGAAACCGAAAAAGAACACTTCGCTGACGATCAGCCATACCGGTGTGTGCCTGCCGATGGTAGCGAACAGCAAAATCTGCAGGCCCATGAGCAGGGTGTTCGATACCAGTACCGCGCGATAGCCAAACCGCGCCAGGATCCTCGGCATCGCTGGCTTCAGGCTCATGGACGCGATGGCCTGCGGCATCATCAGCAGACCGGATTGAATCGGCGTGAATCCAAGGCCAACCTGATAGAGGAGTGGAAACAGGAAGGGGATGCCCCCGATGCCAAGGCGGGTCACAAAGCTGCCGTTCACTGCCGCGCGAAAGGTGCGAATCCGAAAGAGCGTGAGACGCAGCATTGGATGGCTGGTTCTCGTTGCATGAAATCCATAGCCCGCCAGCAGAACCACGGAAAGACCCAAAAGCCCCAGAATTTCAGGCACGTTGAGGGTATGCTCGCCAAACACTTCCAGCACGTAGGAGAGCAGTGCGACGCCCGACCCGAAAAGAATCAGGCCGGCTACATCAAGAGGATTGGTGTCTTCGCAAAAGTCCGGCAGGTGCCGGTAGACCAGGTACAAGCCAACTAGGCCAATGGGAATGTTCACGAAGAAAATAAGCCTCCAGTGAAGGTATCCGACGATCAGGCCGCCGGCGATCGGTCCCAGCATAGGGGCGATCAAAGCGGGGATAGAGACGAAGCTCATAGCGCGAACCAGTTCGGATTTGGCGAACGTCCGCACTAAGGTGAGCCGGCCGACGGGCACCATCATGGACCCGCCGCAGCCCTGCAGGATACGGCACGCGACCAGCACATGGATATTGGTCGACATGCCGCAGAGAAATGACCCCAGCGTGAATATACCGATGGCCGAGGCAAACACACGTCGCGTTCCGAAGCGGTCTGCCATCCAGCCGCTGATCGGAATGAAAACCGCAAGGCTCAATGTGTAGCTCGCCAGCACCGACTTCATGCTGAGCGGAGCAACATGGAGCGCGGTCGCGATCGCCGGCACCGCGGTATTGAGAATCGTGGTGTCCAGCGATTCCATAAAAAACGCCACTGCGATCAGCCACGGCAGCAGTCGCTTGCTGGAAGCGGCCAGCGGGGATTGCGAGAAACCAGCTTCGATCGGATCGGGCAGGCTCAAATCAAGACCACTCGGAATGCTTTGAAACCACCTTGCATCCTGCACTCACACGAACTCCATGCTTCACCGATCTGCAGGCCGCCGGCCATTCTGACCACGCTGCCCCTCCCATCACGGTTAGCGGCGACGCTAGGATAGAGTGTTCGTATGTCTGCAGGCCACCCGGCAAGAGCGCCCCGCCATCCGCCACGAGAAGACTGATTATAACCGGACCATGAGAATTAGCGGATCAGCGCTCTAATTGCCTCGGCCCATTCTTGGTTCGTGTAGAAAGTTACGGTGTGCCGCTAACTTTCCAAGCGGCTCGGCTTGGGAACGCCGCAGGGAATTCCGGCAAACTTGCGAGATTCACGAGTTGCGGCGGCCAGCGAAAGCGAATCTGTCGGGTCGAAGACGAGATACAAGAGTCGTGTGTCTTGGCCGGCCCGTCCCCATCCATCCCATGCAGCCTGGCCACGTCGACTCTGACAACACGCCGGATTTGTAGTGGCGGGAAGACAGCAGCCATCTGGCTTTTGTTTTCACAGCAGAATAATTCCAGGCCAAAACAAATGCGATCACGACAAACACGAGCAGCGCCAAGCGTTTTGAGTGACGGGTCATTCTCTCCGCCACCATCGGCAAGAACAGACGCTCTTTTACGGTGTCAACACAGCAAGGTTCCGTAATTCCTGATAGAAAAGGAAATAGGGTGGCCCAAGTGGGTGATCTGGTCCCTCCTCTGCCAACAGGCGCCGCGACCGTCCGCCATACAAGCGCGGTTTGCCGGTATCAATCCGACCGAAGCACGGATCAGTCGGGGGTTGCCCGTTGTTCACCCGGCAAGAGGTTCAAAACAGCGGTTCAATCCGCATGAGCTTTTGTCAACTTCGCCTCGCTGCCGAGGGGCCTGAATATGTCCTGAAAAATAGGAGCTCCGAACGGGGCGCCCGTGGCTCCGCCATCCACCATCAGCTCGACCGCGTTGACGTACGAGGAATCGTCCGACGCGAGAAACAGTACGGCTTTGGCAACTTCTTCCGGCTCTCCCCAACGGCCTTGCGGAACGGCAGAAGAGAAGAACTTTGCCAACTTTGCGGAATCTTCCGCGGAAGCAGAAGCGCGGGGCCCGCGCTTCCAAATGGGAGTTTTCATCGCGCCCGGTGCGACGACGTTCACGCGAATGTTGCGCGGCGCAAGGTCGGCGGCGATGGATCGCGCCATCGAGACGAGACCACCCTTGGTGGCTGCATACGCCGCGACCCCAGGTTGGCCGAGATAGTTATGTACCGAGCCATTAAAGATAACGCTACCGTTGTCGTTCAGCAGAGAGGCCGCTGAATTCACCGTAAAAAAAGCGGCATTGAGGTTGGTGTGGATCACGTTTTCAAAGATGGCCTCGTCGGTCGAGCCGGTAGGAGTCCGGCCGGAGATGCCGGCATTGGCAAAGACGATGTCGAGCTTCCCGAAATCTTTGGCTAAGGCTGCGAAGAGCCTCTTGCGATCTTCCGCAATGGTGACGTCTACGCGGTAGCCACGCGCGCTCGATCCAAGTTCGGCGACTGCTTCGTCGAGCGTCTTCTGGTCGCGACCAGTAATGGCGACCTGCGCCCCCTCCGCAACGAAGAGTCGCGCTGTGGCAAGACCGATGCCGCTGTTGCCGCCGGTAAT
>JBEKSZ010000164.1:0-21203 GCA_049516615.1 Candidatus Acidiferrum sp.
GCTGGTACGCGCCCATGGTGATGACACGGGCCAGAACCAGCATGTTTCCCAGTTCGCGCGCGAAGTTTAGCGTTTGATTGGACCATTTGGTCTTGTCGCTCAAATTGATTTTCCTGTAGCGTTGCGAAAGTTCGCCGATCTTCCCGTAGGCCAGTTCGAGATTCTTGTTGATGCGCGTCACGGTGACATGCTCGGTCATAATTTCGCCGAGTTCTTTCCAGATGGTGATGGGATTTTCGCCGCCCGTGCCGCTGAGCAGCGCCTGGTTGATCTCTTCCTGGCGCCGGCGTTCGCTCTCGAAAACCGAGGACGACGCAGCCGCAGCTCCGCTGGCGAGGCTCTTGGCATATTTGACGGCCGCAGGCCCGGCGATGCCGCCGCCGAAAATGCAAGAGACCAGTGAATTTGCCCCCAGGCGATTTGCGCCGTGATATTGATATTCACACTCACCCGCGGCGTAGATTCCCGGAACGTTAGTGCCCTGATCCTCGGCGTTCACCCACATTCCCCCCATGGTGTAATGCATGGCGGGAAAAACCTTCATCGGCTCTTTGCGCGGATCGACACCGATGAACTTTTCGTAAATCTCCAGGATGCCTTCGAGCTTGTGGTTCAGCGTTTCAACCGGGATATGCGTAACGTCGAGGTACACAGCAGCCTGGCCGTCGATGCCGAGCTTTTCCTGATACACAATGCGATGGATGGCGCGCGTGGCGATGTCTCGCGGAACCAGGTTGCCGTATTTCGGATACCACTCTTCCAGAAAGTAAAACCGTTCATTTTGCGGGATGCTTTGCGCCGCGCGTTTATCGCCGGGAGTTCGCGGCACCCAGACGCGGCCGCCTTCGCCGCGCGCCGATTCGCTCATCAGGCGCAGTTTGTCCTCTCCCGGAATGGCCGTGGGATGCACCTGGATAAACTCGCCGTTGGCGTAATCGACGCCTTGTTGAAATAGCGCGGATTGCGCCGAGCCGGTGCACACCACGGAATTGGTGGAACGACCAAAAATCGCCCCGATGCCTCCGGTCGAGAAAATCACGGCATCCGCGACGAACGTTTGCACTTCCATGGTGCGCAGATCCATTGCGCAGATGCCGCGGCACACGCCGCCGTCGTCCATCACCGCGGATAAAAAGGTCCAGCCCTCAAACTTCCTGACGCGGCCTTCGGATTCGTGGCGGCGCACCTGCTCATCGAGGGCATATAGAAGCTGCTGGCCGGTGGTGGCGCCGGCAAAGGCCGTGCGATGGTACAGGGTGCCGCCAAAGCGGCGGTAATCCAGCAAGCCCTCGGGGGTGCGATTGAACATCACCCCCATGCGATCGAGCAGATCGATGATGCCCGGCGCGGCTTCGCACATGCGCCCCACCAGCGTTTGATTGGCAAGAAAATCTCCGCCAAAGATGGTGTCGTCGAAATGCTTGGCGACGGAATCGCCTTCGCCTTTTTGATTTTTCGCGGCGTTGATGCCGCCCTGCGCGCAGACCGAGTGCGAGCGCTTGACCGGCACAATCGAAAACAAATCCACCGGCACGCCGGATTCCGCCACCTTGATGGTGGCCATCAAGCCGGCCAGACCTCCGCCCACAACGATGATTTTAGGCAGGCTCATTTGTTCACGTAGGAGGCAAAGGGATGCCAGTCAAAGCGGAAGCTGATCAAAATGAGCACCCCGATGACGCCGAAACTGAGGCCTACGAAAACACCGAGTTGGCCCGCAGCGCGTTGCGCGCGCACAGTAGCCGCCAGTCCCCATTTGCAAAGAAAATTCCAGATGCCGACTCCGAGATGGAACGAGGAAGCCAGAATCCCAACGGCGAAGAACGTGAGATACAAGGGATTTTGCAAATCCTGCTCGACGCTGGCGTAGGTCGAGGTGCCGTGCGTCAGCCAGCGCTCGGTGTACAAGTGCCAAGCGATATAGGCGAAAGCAACCAGGCCGGTGTAACGCTGCGCAGTGTACAGCCAGTTTTTCACCCAGGGGTATTGCGAGACGTTCGATTGGCCGCGCAGCCAGATATAGACGCCGTAGCCGCCGTGAAAAAGCATGGGAAGAAAAATGAAGGCCCATTCGACCAACAAGCGGAACGGAATCGTCTGCAGCTCGGCGGAGGTGGCATCGTATTTGCTGCGGCTGACCAGCGCGGAACTGTTGGACCAGAAATGTTCCGCTAGAAATGCGCCAACGGGAATAATTCCGGTTAAAGAATGCAGCTTGCGAAGGAGGTAACTTGAGTCAGGCTGACTTGCCGTAGCGGACATGCCCTCTCCGCCACAAAACTTTCCGGTTGCCTTGAAGCGGAACTCCAAGCAGTCCCGTCGCGGGTCCGAAACGGGAAGTCACGGCGCGCCATCCAAGTGTGCGAAAGAATTTGCGGCAAAACCAGTATAGGTAGTTGCGGTTAGCGATGCAAGCCGGAGACGATTTTCGACAAACGCAGTTTTCAATACGTATCGCGGCTTTGAAATACCCTTGCGCGTCGCCGGCAGAACGCTACAATTCAGATTAGGGAACAGGCACACCGGGACCTCCTCTCCCCCCGGGCGACCCACAACGCAGAGAAAACGAGCGCATGGCTACCAGCTACTCTCTTGTTTCTGAATTGGAACGTCTGGCGGATGGCCTGTCCGCGGAGGACGGAGCGGTGTCGGCAAGCGTGCAAATCGGGTCCGTGGCCGAGCGCATCGCCAAGAGCTTGGGCGTGCGCACCGATGAAGTGGCGATTATGGCGGTTTCCCTGCGCTGGAAGCATTTGTATTTTTTGGCGCCAGTGGAGTTGAAGAATGTCGGATTTGTTCCGCTGTCCAGCAATTCCGCGCTGGCAGCGCGAACCGCGCGAGATAATAAAGCGGAAATTGTGAACAATTTCGCCGCGGTGCGGCATGCCAGCGTCTTTGAAGGCGTTAAGATTGGCGCGGAAAGCGCTGAAGCAATCCAGAAAATTATTTCCGCGCCGATTCAGTTCGAGGGACGCGTGCTGGGCATAATGCAAGTCAGCCGCAAAGGGGCGAGCGCGATGTCGGCGGGAGCCGACTTTACCGCCGATGAACTCGCCAAAATCGTGGCGCTGTGCAAACCCCTGGGTAAATTACTGGCGCACATTGCCACGCAATCGGAAACGTAGAAGCTTGGCGAACAGCACGCGATCGGCGCGCGGCGGAAAAGGGAAAATACTAGGCTGTAACACAGCGTTCATATTGCGAGAACGCGCGCCGCATCCTGAAACACATTGACACTGCAATACCTTCTTGTTACTTTTCCCTTGCGGATATTTTTTCTTTCACATCCCTCACGGAGGCACGAAAAACCGGCCTATGGCGTTCGTCGCGAAGAAAATATTTCTCACCAAAGGCGTCGGTAAGCACCGTGAAAGACTTTCGAGTTTCGAGCTGGCCTTGCGCAACGCAGGAATTGCCGCGTGCAACATCGTACGGGTCTCTTCGATCTTCCCACCCAACTGTAAGTTGATCTCGCGCAGCGAGGGTTTGAAGCACATCAAGCCCGGGCAAGTGGCCTTCACCGTAATCAGCGAGAATTCCACCAAGGAAGCGCATCGCTTGATCGCGGCGAGCATCGGACTGGCGTTGCCTAGCGACAAAACCATGTACGGGTATCTTTCCGAGCACCATTCTTTCGGCGAAACCGAGGAAGTTGCGGGCGAGTACGCGGAAGAACTGGCCGCGGAAATGTTGGCGACGACGCTAAACGTGGAATTTGATCCGGATTTGTCGTTTGACGAAAAAAAAGAAGTTTATCGCATCTCCAACAAAATTGTGCGCACCATGCAAGTTACGCAATCCGCGGTCGGCGACAAGCGCGGCTTGTGGACCACAGTTCTCGGCGCAGCTATTTTGATTGGCGACGACGACTGACTCTACTTCCCTGCCGTTCAGCAGTTCCGTGGGACGACTTCTACTCGCGAAAGTGTTTGGGCAATCCCATTTTGATCAGGCATTTTAAAACACCACAGTCATTTTTTCCGATCGTAATATTTCAGACGTTCCAGAACCGCGCCAACCACCAGTGGCAGGGCTACCGTGGCGTCATCAAAAACTTCCGCGAACATCCCGCCTTCGTGGATGGGCACAAATTTCCCCCAGGAAACAGCCTCCGTGTAGGTGCTGCCGCTGAGGCCGCCCCAGTGCACGGGCTCGGGACAGATTCGCAGGCCATAGTTGTAGCGCTTGAGGGGGAGTTTTTTGTAACCGCGCCGCGCAAGCAGTTCCGCGTAGACGCCAAATTGTTGCGACCAGTTGCGCGGCACGCCGCCGCCGATGGTGAAAATCCCCATGCGATTCGTAGCCAGCATGGTGTCGGCGAATTTCTCGAAGTCCTCGAACGGGTCGTAGCGCAGCAGTTGGCGTTTCTGTCGCGTGCGAGCGATCTTGTGTAACGCGAAGTCGATGCCCAGTTCGGAATCCGTGAATGCCGGAACGAAGACCGGGACGTTGTTTTGGTAAGCGGATTTTAGGATTCCGCGGCCTGTGGTGTGCCGCACGAGATATTCGCCGATGCGGCGGTGAATCTTCCAGCTGCAAGCGACTTCGCTGGCGTCCCATTTGTCGAGAATGAGATCCATCACCTCTTCGACGTGGTCCAGATTTACTTCCGGTTCCAGTGAATCGTAGACGCGGTTGTAGCCGGCGCTAAATAATTCCTCGTCATCCATTTTTTCCGGGTCGTAGCGGAAATGGGAATGCCCGGTGGCTTCGACGAGGCCGTGGGCCATCAGCGCGCCGGTGGAAACGATGGCTTTTACGATTCCGGATTCGATGAGGTCGCAAAAAATCAGGCCCATCTTGCCGACAGTGAGCGCGCCGGACAGAGTCATGACCACGAAGCAGTCTTTGTCGCGAGCCATGGCCTCGAGGACGTCGGCGGCGTCGCCAATCTGGCGGCCGGTGAAGGCGGTATCGGCCATGCCGCGGACCAGTTGGTCTATGGTGCGGCACCTTGAGAGATCGATCGGAAAAATCGGGCGCAGCTTGTCCTTCACGGGGTCGTGCAACACGCGCCCAGTTACAGTTTTCTTTGGAGTTTTCGCCATGCAAGGCTCCTGGTCTCGTTTCGTCAGAACGAGAATGACATACTTTCTGCTTCGCTCTTATCGCCAACGAGAATCACAGATTTTTCGGAAGACGATTTTATTTCTGCGATGAGTTTTAGTACAAATGCGAGATAAAAGAAAGAGTAATCGTACGCGGCGGCGCTTAGCATGCCCGTGATAACATAAAATTTATGGCAAACAAATTCAGCATCGGCCTGGTGCAGATGAAATGCACCACAAATGCAGAAGAAAATCTGGACCACGCGATCGCGCACATCCGCGAGGCCGCGAAACGCGGCGCACAGATTATTTCCCTGCACGAATTATTCCATGGCGAATATTTTTGCCGCTCGGAAGAGGCCGGGCTCTTTGATCTTGCGGAATCTGTGCCCGGGCCCACCACGGAACGTTTATCAAAAATCGCCAGAGAACTTGGTGTGGCCCTGGTGGTATCGCTCTTTGAGCGGCGGGCCGCCGGCGTCTACCACAACACCGCGGCGGTGCTGGACGCCGACGGTTCGCTGCTTGGGAAATATCGCAAAATGCACATTCCGGACGACCCCCTGTACTACGAAAAATTCTATTTCACCCCGGGGGACCTGGGTTTTCCCAACTTTGATACCAGGTTTGCGCGCATTGGCGTGCAGATTTGCTGGGACCAGTGGTATCCGGAAGGCTCGCGGATTACCGCGCTGGGCGGCGCGCAGGTTATCTTTTACCCAACCAGTATCGGGTGGCATCCCCATGAGAAGGCGGAATTTGGCGCGGCGCAACTGGACGCCTGGCGAACCATGCATCGGGCGCACGCGATCGCCAACGGGATCTACGCCGCGCCGGTCAATCGCGTGGGCTATGAAGGCAAGCCGGATAAAGGCGATGCCGGCCTGGAATTTTGGGGACACTCTTTGGTGGCCGATCCTTTTGGACAGATTATTTCCGAAGCCGGTGAAAGCCAGGAAGAGATTCTGGTCGTCGAGTGCGATCCGACAAAGAGCGAAGACACCCGGCGCAACTGGCCGTTTTTGCGCGACCGGCGCATCGATGCGTATCCGCCGATTCTCAACCGCTGGCTCGGCGATTAACGACGCTTGCTCGCGGGCGACAGCTTCAGCGCATTGGAAATGGCTTTAACACGAACTTCACGGGGATCGCGAAGCAGCTGCGAGGTTCGGCGCGCGCCGGCACAGCGATGAAATCCGTAACTGCAATGAAGACACCCAACGCTATGAATTTCCGCATGCCCGCGGAGTGGGAAGCGCATGAGGCCACGTGGCTCGCCTGGCCGCATGAGGTTTCCGATTGGCCCGGGAAATTTGCGGTGATTCCGTGGGCCTTTGCCGAGATAGTGCGGCATTTGTCGCGCGTAGAGCGTGTATACCTGCTCGTGAAGCAGCGGGTCGAGGAAGGGCGGGTGCGGAGACTGGTGAACAAATCCGGGGCCCATCTTGCCAATGTTGAGTTTTTCCGGGTGCCGACGGATCGCGGCTGGATGCGCGATTCCGGGCCAATCTGCGTGGTGAGTCCCGCCGGAGATGTGGCATTCAATCATTTTGTTTTTAATGGCTGGGCAAAGTATTCCAATCACAAACGCGATGCCCTAGCCGTGGGCAAAGTGAATGAGAAACTGAAGAAGAAAGTCTGGCATCCGCGGCACAACCCGGGCACGGGGACAAATGCTGGACTCAAAAACGCGCGGCGCGTGGTGCTTGAAGGTGGCAGTATCGACGTCAACGGCAGAGGGACACTGCTCACCACCGAGGAATGTCTGCTCAGCAAAACACAGGAACGCAATCCGGGATTTGCACGCGGAGATTACGAACAGGTGTTTCGCGAGTATCTCGGCGTGACAAAAGTCATCTGGCTGAAAAATGGAATTGCCGGAGACGATACGCACGGCCATGTGGATGATTTGTCGCGCTTTGTTGATGCCAGCACCGTAGTGACCATTGTGGAAGAAAATCGCGATGATGCCAACTACGCGGCGCTGCAGGAAAATCTGGAAATTCTCAAGTCCAGCAGCGATCAGGACGGAAAACCCTTGCGGGTGGTGACATTGCCGATGCCTGCGCCGGTGTATTTTGCCGGCCAGCGGTTGCCGGCGAGTTATGCCAATTTTTACATTGCCAATAAACTGGTGATCGTTCCTACCTTTAACGATGTCAGCGACCGCCTGGCGCTAAATACGATTGCGCAGCTCTTTCCCGGTCGTGAAGTAATCGGAATTCCCTGCCGCGATCTGGTGCTCGGATTGGGCACCTTGCACTGCATGACGCAGCAGCAGCCTGCCGGGTGAGTCGGCCTCGGCGCTGCGGGCCCTGTAGGACGTGCGACCCGCCTCTGCCTGGGCAAGCTCGCGCGTGGCGCGCACCTGCATTTTTTCGCGATGCGGGCACGCGTCGGCGCGCACGCATCGCTCGAGAGCGCCGGAAAACCCTGTATAGGCAGTGCCAGGTGAACGCGCTAGAATGCGGCCACCAAATTTAGGGCGCTGTTCACTACCGCTCCTGGAGGATGCATGCTCGCAACGATTTTGCAGGTGTATCATGACCGCGTCGTGGTGTATTACCAGCGGAGTATTCTGGGCTGGATCATCATTGGACTTATCGCCGGGTGGCTGGCGGGAAAGATCGCCCGCGGCGAAGGTTATGGGTGTATTACGGACATTATTCTCGGGCTGGTCGGATCGCTGCTCGGCGGATGGATCTTCATCAAGCTGGAGATCTTTGGCGGGGGCTTTCTGTATTCGCTGGCGGCGGCTACCTTGGGAGCGGTGATATTGGTGTCCATTGTGCATCTGTTTGCGGGTAGCCCGCGGCGCTAGTCCCGTTGCCGTAAGGGGGGCGAGAGTGCGTTTCTAGGCGTTTAAGGTTTACACCCTCTTGATTTACGTAAGATGACGAGCGCGATGGAATTTATGTGTAGTGTCTCAATTGCCAAACAATTTCTGTCATTTTCTTGCCCAAAATCACTCGCTGCCAGAACGTCGCGACTCCTCCTAACAGTGTGGCCAGTCAGGTGCAGTGACAACTACTATGATACGATTCTCGTTTGCGTCTCGGAGATGACGCTTCATTGAGCAAGCCTCAGCAATCCCTACGTGTAATACCTCTCGGCGGTCTCGGCGAATTCGGCATGAACATGATGGCGCTGCGCGTGGGTGACGACATTATCGTCATCGATGCGGGCATGATGTTCCCGGAATCGGAGCTGCTCGGGGTCGACTTAGTCATCCCGGATATTTCCTACCTCAAACAACATCGCGGGATGGTGCGCGGCATTGTGTTGACACACGGGCACGAAGATCACATCGGTGCGCTGCAGTACATTCTGCGGGACTTGAACGTACCGGTGTATGGCACGCGGTTCACGCTGGCACTGGTGAAGAAGCGCATCGAAGAGGCCGGTTTACTCGGCTCGACCACCCTGCGCGAAGTCGTTCCCGGGCGATTGGTGGAGCTCGGACCGTTTGAGATCGAATTCATTCCGGTGACCCACAGCACGATTGATTGTGTGGCCCTGGCGGTGCGCACCCCGGCGGGTGTGATCATCCACACCGGGGATTTCAAAATTGACCAGACGCCGGTAGGCGGGGCGCCGTTTGATCTGCATACTTTTGCACGCTATGGCGCGGAGGGTGTGCTGGCGCTGTTTAGCGATTCAACGAACGTCGAACGACCGGGGTTTACGCCGTCAGAGCGGGCGATTGTGCCGCGGATTGAGGATTTATGCCGTTCCGCACCGCGCCGGGTAATTCTTTCTTGCTTTGCGTCGTCAGTGCATCGCATTCAGCAAGTGATTGATATCGCGTCACGAGTGGGGCGCAAGGTCGCGTTTGTGGGCCGCAGCATGGTCGACAATGTGGAGATTGCGCACTCGCTCGATTACTTGCGGATACCGGACGGGATGGTGGTGCGGCCGCAGGATATCCGAAGCTTTGATCCCAAGAAAATCATCATAATGGCCAGCGGGAGCCAGGCCGAGCCGATGTCGTCGCTGTCGCGCATTGCGGTGGACAATCATCGGTTTGTGAGCGTGGACGAGAACGATTCAGTGATTCTCTCCGCGCGGATTATTCCAGGAAACGAAAAGGCGATTTTCCGCATGCTGGACCACATGTTCCGGCGGCGGGCGCTGGTGTACTACGATAACTCAGCGGGAACGATTCACGTCTCCGGACACGCGAGCCAGGAAGAGCAGAAGTTGATCTTACAACTGGTCAAGCCCAAGTATTTTATTCCCGTGCACGGGGAATACCGGCACCTGTTCCGCCATGCCGCGCTGGCCGCGCAGCTTGGCTGCGTTTCCGGAGAGATCCTGCTGATGGAAGACGGCCAGGTGCTGGAATTCACCGAAGATGGAGCGTACCGGCGCGATCCGGTGGCGGCCGGGCGGGTGCTGGTGGACTCGGGTTCCCTCGAGGAAATTGAAGAAGTTGTGGTGCGCGACCGCAAGCATCTTTCTGAAGACGGCGTGGTGGTCACCATCATCGCCATCGACAAGCACACCGGTAAGCTCGAATCGCAGCCGGAGATCGTTACGCGCGGGCTGATGAGCGACAACGGACAGGAACTGGTGGCCGGGGCGCGGGCGGTGGTACTGAAAACTGTTAACGAATCGAATGCGGAAGAAAAATCCGACTGGGGCGTCATCAAGGAAAAGATTCGCATCGACTTGAAGCGCTATATCAACAAACACACGTCGAAGCGGCCGTTGATCTTGCCCGTGATCCTGGAAGTCTGAGCCCGGCGAGACGACCATTTGTCTGGCGTCGTCGGGTTACCGCAGCGGGCGCGAGCGACGGCCAAAGCCCGGCCGCCAATCGCCCGCTCGCGGGGCCCGTCGTCGATGAGCACCTCGTACTGGCTGTCCCGCGCTGGCGCCCAAGGCTTACTGTCGAAGCGGTGGCGGTAGGCGACGTTCCCCGTTACAATCAACGATTCCTGAGGAGCGCCCTTGTCGTCAAGTGCCCTGCCGCCACCCGTGCGAAAAGCCGGGCAAGCCGCATTCATCTTTATATTCATCACCGTGCTGCTGGATTTTCTCGCATTTGGCATCATTGCGCCGGTATTGCCGAACCTGATCATCCAGTTTGAAGCCGGGAACATTTCGCGGGCGGCTTCGATTACCGGCTATTTTGGATTTGCCTGGGCCACCATGCAGTTCCTCTTTTCGCCGGTGCTCGGGGCGCTTTCAGACCGTTACGGTCGACGCCCGGTCATTCTGCTGTCTTGCGCGGGACTCGGGCTGGACTATATTTTCATGGCTCTCGCCCCTTCGCTGAGCTGGCTCTTCGTGGGACGCCTGATTTCGGGAATTACCGCGTCGAATCTTTCCACCACCTTCGCGTATGTGACCGACGTGACACCGCCCGAGAAACGGGCCAAACAGTTCGGGCTGATCAGCGCGGCATTCGGTTTGGGGTTCATTATCGGCCCCGCGGTCGGCGGGCTGTTGGGCAATGCGAATCTGCGCTTGCCATTCTGGGTTGCCGCCGCTTTGAGCCTGGCCAACGCTCTGTATGGGTTTTTCATCTTGCCGGAGTCGTTGCCCCTCGAACGTCGCGCGACCGGCGGGCTGAAGATGGCCAACCCGATTGGCGCGCTGACGCTTCTGCGATCGCATCCGGAATTGGCCGGGCTTGGCGTGGTCATGACCCTGTACTATCTGGCGAACCAGGTGCTGCCTTCGGTTTTTGTGCTGTACGCCGATTACCGCTTTCATTGGAGCGAAAAGACGGTCGGGCTTTCGCTGGCGGTGGTGGGAATCTCGGTAAGCATTGTCTCTGGTGGTCTGGTGGGCCCGATCGTCAAGCGCTTCGGGGAACGCCGCAGCTTGTTGATGGGACTAACGTTCGGGACGATTTCGTTTATCGGATTTGCGATGGCCACGCGAGGCTGGATTATTTTCGCGGCCATTCCGGTCTTGGCCTTGTGGGGCATGGCCGCACCCGCGGTGCAATCGATGATGTCGCGCCACGTCGATCCTTCCTCGCAGGGCAAATTGCAGGGTGCGATCAGTTCCGTGCGCTCGATTACCGGGATGTTCGGACCGCTGATTTTCACCCAGGTTTTTGCGTTGGCGATTGCTCCGGGTACCAGGCTGCATCTGCCTGGAGCACCGTACTTTCTCGCTGCGTGCTTGCTGCTGGCAAGCATCGCGATCGCTTCGGTCGTGACACGCGGCCAGCCCGCGCTACCGCTCGCCGGGCATGCGACAACTTCGCCGGAGGCGCGTCCGGAAAATGTTATGGACGCCTAGCAAGATAAAGAGCTGCCCCGCAAGACAGCTCTCCTGGAAGTCGAGTGTGCAACAACCCATTCAGCTGCGGAATTTCAGAAAAGCCAAGCCAAGAGCGCCAGCACCGAGGAGCAAAACCGTTGCTGGTTCGGGAGTGGCCGTGGCCGCCGCAGTGCTGAAGGAACCGGAGTAGTCAAGGCCGTAGGAGCTGCCGCCTTCCTGATAAACGACGAAATCGATGGTGTTTGCACCGTTGGTGTTCAGGTAGGGGAGCAACTGCGCCAAGGTGAAAATACCTTCGGTCGAGTTCAAGCAGCCGATGGCAGTGGCAGAGCAAGTCGGATAGGGACCGGCCAGGTCTGGCCCGTAGATTTGCTGACCGTTCAAAACTACGGAGGCAGTGTCATCTGCGAGTACATCCAAGAACCCGGCCGTGACCGTCCCGTTCAGATTGAAGGTCTCGGCGAATGTCACCGCGGTGCCGTTCGGCACGACATAGAAGCCAGGATCCGAAGGTTTGCCAGTGCTGGCAAAGGAAACCCAACTCGAGTTTCCCAGAGGGCCGGACCACGCAGGATTGGTATCGATGTTTTCCGTCGCTCCGGCATTGCTGACGCCTTCGGCGACAGAATTGTTGGTGGTGGTGGACGCGGAGCTGAAGATTTGAGTCACCGAGTCGGCCTTGGCGGTCAGCAGCATGCCGCTGATGGCGAACAATAAAGCTAGTCTTTTCATCATAGTAGGTTTTGTCCCTTGGGCTACGCACACCCGTTACCGGGCGCGTTGGTGTTGTGATCGACGGGCAGCAAAATGGACGACTGTGGAACACCTGCGGGGTGTCTGCCGACACCTGAAACTGTGCAACTGGGACGCCATTCTTGACTGTTGAAAATAAAGCGTTTAGCGCAAAAAAGACACGTTCGACGCCGAGAACTCAGGCGGGCGCGGAAACCCTTTTCTACGCCCTTGCCGTAAATCGGCCAGCGGTTCGAACGCGCGCGCGACGCCCTTCCGGGCAATGAGGTGGCCATCGCGGGAGTTTTTTGAAGGTTGTCGAGCGCGGACCGAGCCATTTGTGCCTAATTGTGTTATTGTCAGACTTGCGACGTTGAATTGCCTGAATGCCTTGGTGTGACCGCTCTGCGGCTCTCCCTGCTCTTTCGACTTCAGCCGATTCGAAGCCGCCGCGGCGCAGCAAAAAACCGGGAGAAGCAACGTGAAAAGTCTTTTTGTGGGCAACATGAATTTCCAGACGACGGAAAGCGATCTGCGAGCGCTGTTCGAGCCCTTCGGTCAAGTGACGCGTGTGCACATGGCCATGGACCGCGAAACGGGGCGGGCGCGCGGATTCGCATTCGTGGAAATGCCAAACGACGAAGAAGCGGCACAGGCGATTGCTGGCTTGGACGGCAAGGAAGCCGGAGGGCGAAATTTAAAGGTAAATGAAGCGCGCCCGAAGGGTGAAAGCGGGCCTCCCCGCGGACCGCGGCCGGGTGGTTTTTCCGGTCCGCGCGGCGGTGGCGGCGGCCGCCCGGGCGGCGGTGGCGGCGGGCGCGATGGCGGCGGTGGCCGCGATGGCGGACGTGGCGGCAAGGGCGGCGGCGGACGGGACCGCTTTTCAAACGAAGATTACCGCGAGTCCGCACGGCAGCCTCGCGAACCGCGCTGGTAGAGTTTTCGTCCCAGTAGATCGTACCGAGTACCGCGGTTCGCCGTGCCGCGACGGGCACTCTATCCGTAGGGTGTGTCGCTTCGGGATGGCAGATGCTGAACCGCCGGGGTCTTTTGTTGTCTTTTTTTGCTTCTGCACTACAGGCCGCTGTTACAGCGTGCGGCTAGTAACGGTGCCGCTATTTTTTGAGGCCCGTACACCTCTCATAAGGAGCTACCTTTGACCACTACCTTTCTGAAGCGCCAAAAAGAAATGAAGCGCGTGGAAAAGAGCAAGATGAAAGAGCAACAGCGCGCGCAGCGCAAACTGGACAAAGCCGCAAAGAAGGATTCCGGACAGTCCGGGCCGGAAATCGATATGAATCCCCCGGAACTCGACATATTCAACGAGGTTCCCGACTTCAATCCACCGTCGCGATAGCGGCGGGAAAATCCCAGTATCGCAAAAGCCGCGTGGCCGCAATCAGCCGCGCGGCTTTTGTTTTGGTGGGGAGCTAAGGTCGCCTGCCGCTGACCAACTGGATGATGAGAAATATCAGCGCCAGCAAAAGCAAGAGATGAATCAAAAAACCCGCAACGTGAAAAACCACGAAACTGACGACCCAAACGACCATCAGTAAAATCGCCAAGCCAAGAAACGCTCCGACTCTCACAGGCACCCCATTCGTAATGGAAATTTCAGAACGCACCTTGCCGCGTGCGGCTTTGAATATACCATCCGCGTCGCGCAGCGACGGCGATTTGCGGGGGGGCGGCCGGCATCCTCCCGCGACGCCTCGCTGACAATGATCACAATTACCGGGCTATTGCTCTCGGGCCTCCATAGGTATACGCTTCCCTCATCCCACCCACAGGAGGCAGAGAGAACATGGCAACCGCAACCACTGCGTTTGAACCAACAGTAAAAATCAGCGCCACCAAACTTTTGATCAATGGCAAGTGGGTCGACGCCGCTTCAGGCAAAACATTTGCGACCATCAATCCGTCTACCGGTGAGTCCATCGCGCGGGTCGCCGAGGCGGACGCAGCCGACGTCGATAAGGCGGTAGCTGCGGCGCGCGCGGCATTCGAGAAAGGGGCCTGGCGCAAGATGTCCGCGGCGCAACGCGGGCAATTGATGTACAAGCTGGCGGATTTGATCGAAAAGCACGCCGACGAACTGGCGCAACTGGAATCGCTGGACAACGGAAAACCGTATTCGGTCGCTCGCGCCGCCGATCTCCCGCTGACGATCGCGTGTTATCGCTACTACGCCGGGTGGGCGGACAAAGTGCAGGGCAAGACCATTCCGGTGAGCGGCAATTATTTTTGTTACACGAAGCACGAGCCCGTGGGCGTGGTCGCCCAGATCATTCCCTGGAATTTTCCGCTTTTGATGCAGGCTTGGAAGCTCGGACCGGCGCTCGCAACGGGCTGCACGGTCGTGATGAAGCCCGCAGAGCAAACACCGCTTACGGCGCTGCGCGTCGGCGAACTGGCGCTCGAAGCCGGCTTCCCGGAGGGCGTCTTGAATTTGCTGCCCGGTTACGGTCCGACAGCAGGTGCGGCGCTGGCTCGCCATATGGACGTCGACAAGGTGGCGTTCACGGGCTCGACGGAGGTCGGGCACCTGATCATGAAGGCTGCGGCGGAAACGAATCTGAAGCGCGTGACGCTGGAGTTGGGTGGTAAGAGTCCCAACATCATTTTCAACGATGCGAATATGGATGAGGCCGTCGAAGGTTCGCATTTCGCGCTGTTCTTTAACCAGGGGCAATGCTGCTGCGCCGGTTCGCGCACGTTCGTTGAAGAGAAGGCTTATGACGAATTCGTGGAGCGTAGCGTGGCGCGGGCGAAGAAGCGCACTGTGGGCAACCCCTTCGACAAGGCTACCGAACAGGGCCCGCAGGTAGACCAGGACCAGTTCGACAAGATCATGGGGTACATCGAATCCGGCAAGCAGGAAAAAGCCAAACTGGTCGCCGGGGGCAACCGCGTGGGCACCCAAGGCTATTTTATCGAGCCCACCGTTTTCGCGGACGTGCAGGACAACATGAAAATCGCGCGGGAGGAAATTTTCGGGCCGGTGATGTCCATTCTTAAATTCAAGAACATCGACGAAGTCGTCGAACGCGCCAATAAAAATATGTATGGCCTGGCTGCGGCGGTGTGGACCTCGGACATCACCAAAGCCCACAAGATCGCGGACGGCGTGCGCGCCGGAACGGTGTGGGTAAACTGCTACGACGTCTTCGACGCCGGGGCGCCGTTTGGCGGATTCAAGCAGTCGGGGATCGGCCGCGAACTCGGCGAGTATGGCTTGGCCAACTACACCGAAGTGAAAACCGTGACGATCAAACTATAGGCCGGCAGACAGCAGCGGCATAATCTGTTTCGCAGCAAAGGGCGGGCCACGCGGCTCGCCCTTTGTGTATTCCGGTGAGCCAAGCGGGAGTAGAAACGATGCTGCGCGCTTACGAAGAAGGCGATTTCGACCGCCTTTACGCGCTCGATCATCAATGCTTTCCTCGCGGCATCGCGTATTCGAAGCGAATGCTGGCGTATTTCCTGCGCATGCCGCATGGGAGCTGCATCGTGGCGGCTGAGGGTTCGGCGATCGTGGGGTTCATCATTACAGAAGAAGACGCCCCACTCGCGCACATCCTGACGTTGGACGTGGCGGATTCGCATCGGCGGCTTGGCCTTGGCACGCAGCTGCTTACGCGCGGCGAGAACGAACTCGTCTCCCGTGGCGTGGCGCAAATTGTGCTTGAAACCGCCGTCGATAATAAGGCTGGCGTGGCCTTCTGGCGGCGCCACGGTTATCGCGCCGAGGGAATTCTCAAGGGTTACTATCTCGGTCGTCTCGACGCCTATCGGATGCGCAAAAAATTAAAAAGCGCGCAATGAACTTTAGCGCGCTGTTTCCCGGTCCATTCAGCTTACAATGGAATGCCTTATTCCGACGGGAGAGCGCATTTGAACGACAACTTACTTTCAAGACGCCCGGCTGTCACTAGAGGAGCGGGAGCAGCGCCATGTCGCTGATCGATATCATCATCCTCGCCGTCATCCAGGGCTTGGCCGAGCTGTTGCCGGTTTCCAGTTCGGCTCATGTGGTTGTTGCCGAAAAACTAATGGGCCTCGACCCCTCTTCACCTCCCATGACCCTGCTACTGGTCATGTTGCACACCGGGACCATGTTTGCGGTCATTTTTTATTTCTGGAAGCAGTGGCGGAAGACCTATTTTGAAAGTGGCGAGAAGTTCAAGCGCGCTGCGGTGCTGTTGCTGCTGGCCACTATTCTCACGGGCCTTGTCGGTGAAGGTATCATCAAGGTTGTTGAAAAGACTGCGTTTCGCGGCGTGCCCCACGCTGAGATTGAGAATCTTTTTGGACGCCTGGACCTGATCGCCCCAGCTCTAGCCGCCGCGGGAATTCTGATCCTGGTTGCCGGCCTTGCGACGAAACCTGGGTCCACGGCCGGCGATACGGAAGCAGCTGACATCAGCGCAGGCCAAGCCAGCCTCATCGGGGCCGTACAAGGGCTATGTCTCCCGTTTCGCGGGTTCTCGCGCTCGGGCGCAACCATTTCGACGGGCATGCTGGCCGGCGTCTCCAAGGCCAGCGCGGAAGCGTTCAGCTTTGCGTTGGCGGTGATTCTCACTCCGCCGGTCATCGCGCGCGAGGGTTTGCGGCTGCTCCATGCGGAACACTCTGGCGGTGGGGCCGGCCTGGCATCCGCTGTTATTCCCAGCCTGCTCGGAGCCGTGTTCTCTTTCGCGGCTGGCCTGCTAGCGCTTAAGTGGCTCAGCCAATGGCTCGAACGCGGACGCTGGTATCTATTTGGCATTTACTGCCTTGCGGCGGCGGGCGTCGTTTTTGCGCTTTATCGCGTGGGATACTGATCGGGTTTTGCCTCTGTGTCGCACAGCTGTTTCGCGCGAGGTGGCCGTCCGATAGGCTCAGGCTTTCGACACCATTCCCACACCCAGTATCGATAGGGGGCGGCGAGGAAAGATTTTGGGAGCGGGCACAACTCTTTGGTATCATCTCGTAGTTCCTTCATGCGGTGCGCGATGGCGCCTACGCCCCGCCTGTAGCACTCAGCCTTCCCCAAAACGCTGAGGAGAACGACGTGCGCTTCCTGACACCGACCGAAAACAAACGGCTGAACGAGCTAATCGGATTCTTGTGCCTGACACTGGCGATCCTGATTGGCCTGTCGCTGCTTTCTTATAACCCGCATGACGCGGCCTTCAATGTCAGCGCCTCGGCGCTGGACGGTCAACACCCGACACGCAACTGGATCGGTCCGGCCGGTTCCTATACCGCGGATTTGTTTTTCCAGATTTTTGGCTTTGCGGCCTTTCTGCTTCCGGCAGCCCTGTTGGTGGTTGGCTGGCGCTGGTTGCGCAGTCGAACCATCGACTCGCAGGTGGCTACGCTACTCGGCTACGCATTGCTTCTGCTCTCGCTACCTGCGCTGCTTGCCTTGATGCCCTTCCCGGCGGTACGAGGTGCCATTCCGGCGGGAGGATTTCTTGGAACGCTGATCGCGGGTAGTTTGCGCAGCGGGTTCAATGTAACTGGCGCCTACGTGGTGGCCTTCGCGGTTTTTCTGACATCGGTGTTCATGACCACGAGTTTTTCATTCGCGGGCACACACGCCTGGGCTAAGAGTCCAAGCGGTCCCCTAGGCGCCGTTGAACGGCTCGGAATTCTGCAGAAAGCCCAAGCGCGCTGGCACGCCTGGCAGGAACAACGTGAACAGCAGCGCATGCGGCGACGCGTCGAGGAAAACCGTGTGGCCGGCCGCAAACCCGCTGCTCCTCAATCCGTGGGCAAGGCTGAAGTTCTGAATGAAGCGCCAAAATCGATTCGCCTTGCGGACGAGAGCGATATTTTCTCCGACGATCCGGAGCAAGATGGAGAAGAAAAAGAGGGCAAGTCCTCCGCCAATAAAGCGCCGATTTTTGTTGTGAATCGCGACACCGCGGAAAAGCCGGCCAAGAAGCTCAGCGAGCCCAAGGTTGCCAAGATTCCGTCCAACTACCGACTACCGTCAGCCGCCCTGCTACGCGAAGGCGAAGGCAGTCAAAAACTCGACGAAGAAGAATTAAAGGCTCGCGCCCGCGCGATCGAAGAAAAATGCATGGAGTTTGATATCGCCGGCCGCGTCACACAAATCAATCCTGGCCCGGTAGTTACGACTTTCGAGTTCAAACCCGAAGCGGGCATCAAATACAGCCGCATCATCGGCTTGACCGAGGATTTATGCCTGGCCCTGCAAGCCGAATCAATTTTAATTGAACGCATTCCTGGTAAATCGACCATCGGCATTGAAGTGCCGAACATCAATCGCCAAACCATCGCACTGCGCGAAATCATTGAAGCGCCGGAGTTCATCGGTTCGCCCAGCAAGCTGACACTGGCGATGGGACGCGACTTGCACGGCCGCATCCGAATCACTGATCTGGCAGCCATGCCCCACCTGCTCATTGCCGGCTCCACGGGCACCGGCAAGAGCGTGTTCATCAATTCCTTGATGATGTCCATCCTTTATAAAGCCAGCCCTGACGACGTGAAGATGGTACTCGTCGATCCCAAACGCCTGGAGCTAAATCTCTACGAGGGCATTCCGCACTTGATCGCTCCCGTAGTTACCGATCCTAAGATTGCGTCGAATGTCTTGCGCAACGCCACGCGCGAGATGGAAAATCGCCTGAAGCTCCTGGCACAGAAGGGCGTCCGCAACATTGATCAGTACAATCGCCTTTTTCAGAAGCCGCAATCGCTGTCACTCTTTGACAAAGTCGAGGAAACCGAGCACAAGCCCCTTCCCTATTTGGTGATTATCATCGACGAATTGGCCGACCTGATGATGGTGGATACCAACAACGTCGAAGAATCCATCACGCGCCTCGCGCAAATGGCCCGCGCCGTGGGCATTCACTTGATTCTGGCCACGCAGCGCCCATCGGTTGACGTCATTACCGGCTTAATCAAAGCCAATTTCCCTGCGCGCATTTCCTTCCGTGTGGCCAGCAAGGTCGATTCCCGCACCATTCTCGACGCCAACGGTTCGGAGTCGCTGCTCGGACGCGGTGACATGCTCTATCTGCCGGCTGGTTCTTCGCGCTTACATCGCGTGCACGGTCCACTCGTCAGTGAGGACGAGATCGTGCGCGTGTGTGATTTCTGGCGCGCGCAAGCTGAAGCCAAGTACAACGAAAAACTCCTGGAAGCGCCAAAGGATGAAAACGGCAATCCAGAGATCAGCGAAGGGGGCGCCGAGAACCCAGAAGGAGGCGAGGACGTCGATGATGATCTTTATCAGGACGCCGTCCGCGTGGTGTGCGAGGCCGGCCGCGCCTCTACTTCCACGCTGCAACGCCGCCTGCGCGTGGGCTACGGTCGTGCCGCCAGGCTCATTGATCTAATGGAAAAAGACGGGATCGTGGGACCCCCGGACGGAACCAAACCTCGCGAACTGCTGAAAGCCCGCGCGTGGATGAAGGAATTTGACGAGGCACAAGAATAAATTTGAGCGCTGGAAATGACCGCGTCAACTCCGGGCAGTTATTTGACACAACTTCCAAGCGCCTCTACACTTTATGAACCACGTGCCGGGGTAGCTCACTGGTAGAGCGCCGCCCTGAAAAGGCGGGCGTAGCCAGTTCGATTCTGGCCCCCGGCACCATCCGTAGGTCGCTGTCCCAAGAAACTCCAACTGCCGTTTGCAGTGTAAACTTTCCCGTCCGACTGCATGTGAATTCCATCGACGTGGTTCAGCAATGCAGTACGCGCGGCCGCCACATCCCCGCCGAGTAACGCACGCAAATCCTTCAACTTTGCCGCTGCTCGCATGGCCGCGACCCTTGTCCTAATAGAATCTTCGCTGGACGATACAACGCGCTCGGTAATATCGGAAACCTCGCGCTCACGCTCCGCGATGGCCGCCATGATCGTCGGTGAAAGCTGGCCACCAGCCAAAGCATGCGTCAGGTTCGCGAGCTCGCCTTCCAGTTCACGTTTGCGGCATCGCATCCGCTCCATCTCGCTGCCCATATCCGCCATTTCTTTGACCAAGCCGGACTCGAATTTCTCCAAAACGTAGTCCACAACTTCCTTGCGTAGAACTTTCTCCTGTAATTGCGAAAGCATCGCCGCCTCCAAGGCATCTCTGCGAATGCGCGCGGTATTCTTGCACACCCCCCGATTCCAATTGCTAGGGCAACCATATACCTGAGTCGATTTGTTGCGGCCCTTGCCCCACCGCTGGATCGACCGATTGGAAGTTGAGTCGACCCCCTGACCCGCTGATTAAGAGACCGTCCGAAGATAATTGAGATGGAGTGCAATTGTTAGCTATCGAGTTGGTTTTCCAAGCTATTAGCGGTCGGTCGTCAGCCTGCCCGACTGTGCCCACTTGCTACGGTTTGTGATAGAGGGTGGGCACAAAATAGGGCACGGTTTTGGCAATTTTATTCGTAGGCTGAGGCCGGGGGTGGGTCACCCCTCCCCCACCTTCGCGATAGCGATAGGGGCCGCCAGCGGAATCAAAAAACTTTTGAGACTGTATGCAGTTCCCAGCGGGCTCCCGGCCCCACTCGTGGGGCCCTGGTACGGCAGATGTCCGCACTTATCGGGAGCTGCCGCTTCCTATTTCATTGGGATGTAGATTGGACGGAACGCCAGCCGAGCGTCGGGGAATTTGGTTCTTGCGGCGTCCGTCAATTGAACCGTTAAATTGTGTCTCTTCCCGTCAACTTCCGACGGCTGGAAGCCCAATACGTAGCGAAAATGAACTTGCACGAGAATGTCGTCCAAGGCGGCAAGCAGCCACGCAGGCGGGGTTACGGCGGTGACCTCGACGCTATCGGAGACGCCGTCGAGGTCATGGATTGTCGCGATTGACGCGTCTCTTTAAGGCGTGTTATCGTTTGTCACGCCACATGACACGGATGCCTCCGAAGCGAGAGGACGACGCCGCGACACGCCTATCGGCGGCTGGTATCGTAAGCAAGACCGTTCGATTCGCTAAGGCCCAGAAAATCTTCCAACAGGGCGACCCCGCCGATTATGTTTTCTTGATCCAACAGGGAGTGGTCAAAATCACTATCGTCAATGAGCAAGGCAAGGAGGCGGTCATCGCCCTTCTCGAAGCTGGCGATTTTGTCGGTGAAAGCTGCATCAGTAACGGCTCGCCGCTGCGGATAACCTCAGCGTCGGCCGCAGAGCCCACGAATACGTTGATGGTCGAGA
>JBEKSZ010000165.1:0-12459 GCA_049516615.1 Candidatus Acidiferrum sp.
GCGGGGCAGCTGGACAAGGTTTGGCAGTAGATTTGGCCATCGCCTGATCGCTGGCGGATCCCGCCGGTAGCGTCTGGTTTCAAAGCGCGGAGTACCCCGGGCGCGGCTAAAGCCCGGCCCGACGAGGACTTTATCGTGTGAGCACCCATGTTTGATGGCGAAGAGGCGAACCGGCTGTCCCAAGCGGCTAAAAGATTGCGTGCGGGATTCGCGGGCCTGCCGGAATTTTCCGCGAGTGTGCCGGGAGCCGCGCGAATCGAAGAGATCCTCGCTCTCGCCGCGGAACGTCTGCAAGACAACTATCCTTATTTCCATCCTCTGTATGCGGGACAGATGCTGAAGCCGCCACATCCTGTGGCGCGCCTGGCGTATGCGCTGGCCATGCATATCAATCCGAACAATCACGCGCTCGACGGGGGGCGGGCGACGTCGGCGATGGAGAAGGAGGCGGTCGCGGAGATCGCCGCGATGTTCGGATGGAAGAGTTTCCTTGGGCATCTGTGCGGCGGCGGGACCATGGCCAATCTGGAGGCGCTGTGGGTTGCCGGGCAATTGCATGCGGGGAAGACGATTTTGGCCAGCGAGCATGCGCATTACACGCACCAGAGAATCAGCGGGGTTTTGCAGCTCCGTTCTGAAGCCGTAGCCTGTGACGCGCTGGGTCGCATGGACGCCCGGGCTCTTGAAGAGCGCGTGGGGCGGGGAGATATCGGGACGGTGGTTGCCACCATGGGGACCACCGCGACGGGGTCGGTCGATCCTTTGCCGGAGATTTTGCGGCTGCGCGAGAAGTACGGATTCCGCGTGCATGCCGATGCGGCATACGGCGGGTACTACGTGCTGGCGGAAAATTTGGCGCCGCAGGCGGCCACGGCATTCGCGCGGATCGCCGAAGTGGACTCCATTGTGATTGATCCGCACAAGCATGGGCTGCAGCCTTATGGCTGCGGGTGCGTGCTGTTTGCCGATCCGGGGGTCGGGAAACTGTACCGGCACGATTCGCCGTACACCTATTTCAGTTCGACGGAATTGCATTTGGGGGAGATCAGTTTGGAATGTTCGCGGCCGGGGGCGGCGGCCGCCGCTTTGTGGGCTACCCAGAAACTGTTGCCGCTCGTCAAGGGCGGGGAATTTGCGCGATCGCTCGAGCGCAGCCGGGATGCGGCCCGGGCGCTGCACGCGCGCGTGCAGCAGAGCAAATATTTTGTGGCCCCGTTGGCCCCGGAGCTGGACATTGTGATTTTTGCCGTGCGCGCGGCGACGGCCTCCGAGTCCTCGGCACTGGCGCGCCGGATTTTTACGGCCGCGGCCCAACACGACCTGCACTTGGCCCTGGCCGAGCTCCCCGCGCGGTTGTGGACTCTGCCGCGCGGCGCGATGGAGCTCGATCGGGAGACGATCACCTGTCTGCGGTCGGTGTTGATGAAGCCGGAACATCTGGACTGGGTGGAGGGGATCTGGGTGCGGCTCGAAAGGGCGGCGGGCACGGTATTTGACAGCGCGACGTCGCCCGCAGGCTAAGGTCGCGCGCCCCGGCGGCGGCGCGCTCTTGACCGCTAAATCCGCGAGGATACCGTTCGCGTGTCGATAACACCTGTTGGCGGAAAGGGTTGGGATGAGGAGATAAACTCGGGTAAACTATCGTCTGGGGCACTGTATTGGTACTCGGTAAGCGTGTGTTGCGGCCCCGGGCAGGCGGGCGGTGGAGGATGCCACGCCCCAGGAGAGAAGCTAGCAAAAGGTTCGCAAAGCAGGGCGCAGCCTGGTCGGCTCCGCAAGACAGGATCCCCGGACCCGGAATTGCTGCCAGGCGGCGAAGAGATCGAGAAGGCAGTTACCAGCCAGCCAGTTTTTGACGAATTTCTGAGGGTGATGAATGCCGGATGTCATGAGAACGCTGCTGTTGAATCCGCCGAGTTTTGAGAACTTTGACGGCGGAGCGAGTTCGCGCTGGCCCGCCACGCGTGAGATCGAGTCGTATTGGTATCCCGTATGGCTGTCGTATCCCGCGGGCATGATTCCGGGCAGCCGCTTACTAGACGCTTCGCCGCATAAGATTGATTGGAAGCAGACCATCGAGATTTGCAAGGATTACGAATTTCTGGTGCTGTTCACCTCCACGGTTGGTTTCGACAGCGACATCAAGTTGCTGCGCAAGATCAAGGAAGCTAATCCTTCGCTGAAGGTGGCGTTTGTCGGTCCGCAGGGCCACATCAAGCCCAATGAAACGTTGATGGCCAGCGAGGACATTGATTTCGTGACCCACGGCGAGTTGGATCACGCCGTCACGGAATACGCGCACGGCAAGCCGCTCGGCGAAATTCTGGGAGTCAGTTACCGCAAAGACGGCGAGATCGTGCACACGGCGCACCGCGAGCAGATGCACACCGCGGAGCTCGATGCCCTTCCGTTTGCGACCGACACTTACAAGCGGGATTTGCAAATTGAACGGTATAACGTACCGTTCCTGCTGCACCCTTTTGTTTCCTTTTACACCACGCGGGGATGTCCTGCGATGTGCACCTTCTGCATGTGGCCGCAGACCATTTCCGGGCATGCCTGGCGCACGCGTTCGGTGGACAACGTGGTCCAGGAAGTGAAGAACACCCTCGAATACTTCCCGCAGATGAAGGAAATATTCTTTGACGACGACACTTTCAATATTCGCAAGGATCGCGCGATCGAGTTGAGCAAGAAATTCAAGCCACTGAAGTTTCAGTGGTCCTGCACGGCGCGCTGCCACAGCAAGTACGAAGAGTTGAAAGAGATGGCCGACGGAGGAGCGCGGCTGTTTATCGTGGGTTTTGAGTCGGGCGACCCGCAGATCCTGAAGAACATCAAGAAAGGCGCGACCGTGGAGATGGCGCGCGAGTTCATGAAGAACACCAAGAAGGTGGGCATCAAGGTGCACGGGGACTTCATCATCGGGCTGCCTGGAGAAACCAAGGAAACGATTCAGAAAACCATCGATTTCGCGAAGGAACTGGATTGCGAGACGATTCAGGTTTCCCTGGCCCATGCCATGCCCGGAACCGAGCTGCACACCACCATGTCCGAGCAGGGGTTCCTGCGCGTTGAGGCCCTGGCGGATTCCGGCGGGCACCAGTTGCCGCACATCGAGTACCCGCATCTTTCCAAGGCGGAAATGATGACCGGCGTGAACCGTTTTTATGATGAATATTACTTCCGGCCGAAGGTCGTTTGGCGCATCGTGAAAGAAGCGCTGTGGGACGACCACGAACGCAAGCGCTTGTATCACGAGGCCAACGCTTTCTTGAAACTGCGCGCGGAACGCTGGAAGTGGGCGCGTGCGGGCGGAGACGCCGCCAAAACCATGATTTCCGTTCCGGCGCCGCCGACGGCTTCCGGGAACGACTGACCTTTTCACTCATGACTCACGAACGGAAGTTGCGGGTGAAGACGCTATTCATGGTCTCCCTGATGGTGGTGTGTGCGAACGTCGGAGACCTGATGCTGAAGCGCGGCATGGCCCACATCGGCGAGGTGCAGCCGTCGCTTGCCGGGCTGCTGCGTGCCTTTCCCCTGACGGTTTCCAGCGCGAGCATCTGGATCGGGATTATTTTCCTGAGCGGATTCATGTTGAGCTATATGACGGTGTTGAGCTGGGCGGACTACAGTTACGTCATGCCCGCCGGGGCCTTTGGTTATGCGGTGCTGACGCTGCTGGCGGTGGTGTTTTTGCACGAAACGGTGTCTCCGCGGCGGTGGCTGGGCGTCGTGTTTATTTGCGTGGGGGTTTTGCTGGTGGGACAGACCAAACCGCGGACGACCACAGCAGCGGTGCGCGAGGCAGTAGCATGATGCGCTTCGCCATCGGACTGGGACTGCTGATCTTTGGCAGCACCGGCGGGGAGATAGCCATCACCTACGGCATGAAAGCTACCGGCGAACCGGCCAGATTGCGACCGAAGGAAGTGCTGCAATTTCTGGGACGCGCGCTCTCGAACGGATGGTTCTGGGTGGGCGCGCCGCTGATGGCCCTGGCCTTTTACGCGCTGCTCGTGCTGCTCTCCTGGGAGCCGATCAGTTTGGTTATTCCGGCATCGGCCCTCAGCTACGTGATTGGCACATTTGGCGCGAAGTACGTGCTCGGCGAAGAGGTCAGCGTGGCGCGATGGGCCGGTGTGATTTTGGTTTGTGTTGGCGTGGCGCTGGTCGCCAAGGGGTGAAAGGCGGCGGCGCGTGACGCTCTGGCATGCGCTGTCGAATTGGCATACCGCTTGGCGCTATGCGATTCTGCTGCTGGCCACTCTACCGCTGGCCTATTACCTGCTTTCATCCCTGGCGGCCTGGCGGTTTTTTTCCCGCGAACGCGCGCGCAAACTTCCGGACTTTACTCCTCCCATCAGCATATTGAAGGCCGTGCGCGGCGTGGATTTTGCCACCCACGAGAATTACGCGAGTTTTTGCCGCCAGGACTATCCCCGCTACGAAATCATGTTTGCGCTCAACGAAGCTCAAGATCCCGCCGGGCCGATCATAGCGCGCTTGATGGAGGAGTTTCCGGAGCGCGAAATTCGTCTGCTCGTGGGCGCCGCGGAGCTGGGCACAAATCGCAAGGTGAACAAGCTGGCGCGCATGGCCGCCGAGGCCCGCTATGAGATTTTGGCGTTGTCTGACGGCGACGTGCGCGTCGGGCCAAATTACCTGCGGGAGGTGGCAGCGTCTTTTGCGGGAAGAAGAAACGCCAGCAGGGAATACGGCGTCAACGAACAGATCGGCGCGGTCACCTCGTTTTACGCGGGAGTGGCGGAAAACAATCTTGGCGCGCAGCTTGAGGCCATTGGCGCGGCCAGCGATTTCTTCGCCGGGGTGCTCATGGCGGACTGGATGGAAGGCATGCATTTCGCCCTGGGCGCTTCGATCGTTACAACCAAAACTTGGTTGGGAAAAATCGGCGGCTTTGCGGCCATCGCAGACATGCTGGCCGACGATTACGAACTCGGCCGGCGTATCGCGGAAGCCGGCGGAACTGTGCTGCTCTCCCGGGAAATCGTCTCTACCATGTATCCGGCGCAGACTTTTCGTGGATTCTGGGAACACCAGTTGCGCTGGGCGCGCACGGTGCGATTGTGCCGCCCGTGGTCGTACGCGGGGCTGATTTTAACGCACGGACTGCCCTGGGCGGTCCTGGCGTTTTTCGTTGCGCCGGGGAAATGGCTGGGCCTTTCCTACCTTGGCGCTTACCTGATCCTGCGGCTGGCCATGACCTGGATCGTGGGCGTCTGGGGCGTGCGCGATGAAACAGCCAGGCGGAAGCCCTGGCTGGTCCCGGTGCGCGATGCCATGCACCTGGCCGTCTGGCTGGCGAGCCTGGTTGGCAATCGCATCGTGTGGGGCGGCATAGCCTATGCGATCGACCGCGGACGCATGTCGCCGATCGCTTCCGAGCGCAGCGCTGGCGGGTAAGCCCGCGGCGCGCAGGAGAAAACTGTAGGCACACTGCGGCTCCGGAATAAACGATATTCTTAAGGAAATCCGACACATTTAGATTTTGAATTCTTGGCAAATCACGCTAAGCTCCCCTACTATGCGAACCCCTAAACTACTGCTCGCTCATGGATTGGTGCTGATAACGTTTGCTGTCGTCTGTGGTTCGGTAGTCGCGGCTGACGACCAACTCGCCACCTCGAAAAGTGGCGACGCTCAAGGCCAACAGCCGGCGGCGGAGCAGCAGTCTCCGGACAGCCGGGCGCAAGCGGTCTTGCGCCAGCTGACGCTGGACGAAAAAATTGCGCTGCTGCACGGAAACGGCATGGCGCACAACGGACAATGGCAAATGCCCTTGACACCGCTGACGAACGGCGGAGCCGGTTACACCGAAGGAGTTCCCCGCCTTGGAATTCCTGCGCTGGTTATTTCCGACGCTGCCTATGGCGTGCGCAGCAGCGGAGAAAACGGCCGGTACTCGACGGCCTTGCCTTCTTGTCTCGGGCTGGCGTCCAGCTGGGACCGCGACGCCGCTTACGAATACGGAGCGTTGATCGCGCGCGAGCTGAGGGCCCAGGGCTTCAACATGTCGCTTGGCGGCGGAGTGAACCTGACGCGCGAACCGCGCAATGGACGCACCTTTGAGTATCAAGGCGAAGATCCCATCCTTGCGGGCACGATGGTGGGCCACCTGATCAAAGGCTTGCAAGCCCAGCACGTGCTCGGCAACGTGAAGCACTACGCCATCAACGATCAAGAGACCGGACGGGACTTTGTGAACGCGATCATATCCAAGCGCGCCATGCAGGAGAGTGACCTGCTGGCATTTCATATTGGTTTGCGGATCTCCGATGCCGGCGCGGTGATGTGTTCCTACAACGTGGTGAACGGAGATCACGCCTGCGAAAATTCCTACCTACTCACGGACGTGCTCAAGAAGCAGTGGGGCTTTAGGGGCTACGTGCTGTCCGACTGGGGCGGAACGCACAGCACGGTGAAGGCCTCGGCCGCCGGACTCGATCAAGAACAGCCCATGGGCGATTATTTTGGCCCGGCCCTCAAGGAGGCGGTAAAGGCCGGGAAAGTGCCCATGTCCGAGCTCGACGATCACGTGCTGCGCATTTTGCGTTCGGAGTTTGCCACCGGGATCGTGGATCATCCGGTGCAAACGAGCGTGGTCGATGCCGAAGGCGGACTGGAGATCGCGCAACGCCTGGAGGAACAGAGCATCGTGCTACTGCGCAATGAGGGCGCGCTGCTCCCGTTGGACGCGACGAAACTTAAGAGTGTGGCGGTCATCGGCGCGCACGCGGACGTAGGCATGATTTCCGGTGGAGGCTCGGCGCAGGTCGATCCGCCGGGAGGCAACGCCATCGCGCCACCGGGAATGGGCGCGACCACCTGGCAAGCGCACATCTGGTTTCCCGCGTCGCCACTGAAGGCCGTGCGCGCGAAACTGCCGGGAGCCAAGGTGGAGTTCAACTCCGGAGAAAATTTGGCGGCTGCGGCGGAGCTGGCAAAGAACTCTGACGTGGCGATCATCTTCGCCTACCAATGGGAGAGCGAAGGCGATGACCTGGCAAACTTGTCGTTGCCCGACGGGCAAGACGCGCTGATCGCCAGGGTGTCCGCGGCGAATCGCCGCACCATCGTGGTCCTCGAGACGGGCACTGCGGTAACCATGCCGTGGGCCGGGCAGGTGGGCGGCATCGTGGAAGCCTGGTATGGCGGGAGTCGCGGGAACGTAGCGGTGGCCAATGTTTTGTTCGGGGACGTAAATCCCAGCGGAAAACTTGCCGCGACGTTCCCGAAGAGCGAGCAGGATTTGCCGCATCCGGCCATTGTGCCCGTTCCGCCCGGAGGCCCGTCCGCCACACCGCCCTATTCCGTCACCTACGATGAAGGGCTGAAGGTTGGTTACAAATGGTATGACGCGGAACACAAAACGGTTCTATTTCCCTTCGGGTATGGACTCTCCTACACCACTTACAGTTATTCCAATCTGAAAGTGGACGCGGCGGCGCACCGGGCAAGTTTCACGGTGACCAACACGGGAAAGCGGCGTGGCGCGGAAATCGCCGAGGTGTACGTCTCCTTGCCCGCGGCCGCGCAAGAGCCCCCCAAGCGGCTGGTCGGATGGAGTAAAGAGAAACTGGGGCCGGGCGAGAGCCGGGAGCTGAGCGTGGAGATCGATCCGCAGTTCCTCATGGTGTTCGATGAACAGAGCAATGCCTTCAAGCGAGTTCCCGGGACATATATTTTTGCGGTGGGGGGATCCTCGCAGGATTTGAAGCTGACGCGCGAAGTGACGCTGCCCTAGGCGCGCGGGAAGGCTTCGCGATCAAGGGCCAGGGAGCCGAGCGAGCCAGCTGCGCTTCATTCCTCGAGCACCAGCACCCGATCCGGCCGCGGTGCGGAATCCCGGGAGGCCGTCGAACGAGCGGCGGACAGCACGCGTTCTATGGTGGCCATGAGTTCGTTGCTGCGGATAGGCTTGGAAACATAGCCGTCCATGCCGTGCGCCAAACACTTTTCTTCATCGCTCTTGAGCGCGTGAGCGGTCATGGCGACGATGGGAAGATGTTTGCCAGTCTGCTTTTCCTGTTCACGGATTCTGGCCGTGGCTTCAAACCCGTCCACGCAAGGCATCTGAATGTCCATGAGCACCAGGTCGAAGGAATCTTTCGCGAGGGCCTCGAGGGCCAGTTGCCCGTCGCCGGCAACTGCTACCGTGTAGCCACGCTTTTCAAGCAAACGCACCGCAAGGACCTGATTCACGGCATTGTCTTCGGCCAACAAGATGCGCACGCGGTTGCGCAGCTCGCGCATGGCGTGTCGTGTAACGAGCTGAGCGGGTTTTTCCCCGGACTGTTTTTTGAGGAAATGACAAATGGCATCGAGCAGTTCGCGTTGCCGCACGGGCTTGACGAGATAAGCGGAGATGCCCAGTTCCCGGCAGAGTGCGGCGTCTCCGCTGCGCCCCGCAGAGGTCAGCATCATCATCGAGGAAGCGGCGAACCGGGGGTCGTCGCGAATCTTTCTGGCCAAAGCGAAGCCGTCCATTTCAGGCATCTGTCCGTCGAGCAGAATCAGTGGAAAGGAACCGCCGCCATCGCTGGTGGCGGCCAGCACGCGCAGCGCAGCGTCTCCACTCGCGACGGAAACCGGCTTCATGCCCCAGCGCAAGAGTAATCCCTCGAGTACGCCGCGATTGGTCAGGTTGTCGTCGACAATCAAGGCCGGCAGGCCATGCAGCTCCTCGGGCTCGAGGAGTACGCTGCTGGGCTGCGGAGCAGTTTGTACCTCGACGGGAAGCGCAAAGTGAAAGGTGCTGCCCTCGCCGACTTTACTCTGCAGCCACATCCTGCCGCGCATCAGGGCGATCAGCCTGGTACAAATAGCCAGTCCCAATCCCGTGCCACCAAATTTCCGCGCCATCGAGCCATCGGCCTGAGAAAACGGCTCGAAGATTTCTCGCTGTTTGTCAGCGGGAATTCCGATTCCCGTGTCCTTGAGGGCGAAATGCAGGTAAATGCCGCCGGCAGTTTCCGATTCGCGGGTTACGGACAAAAGTATCTCGCCCCGCGGAGTGAATTTCAGGGCGTTGCCGACCAGATTGACAACGACCTGGCGGACGCGTCCGGGGTCCCCGATCAAAGCTTCGGGCACGTCAGGATGCACCTCGTAAATCAGTTTGAGGCCCTTCTGGTGCGCGCGAAAACCCAAGGCCTTCATAGTTGCGCCCAAACTTTCGCGCAGGTCAAAGGGGATGGATTCAATGTCCAGCTTGCCAGCCTCGATTTTGGAGAAATCGAGGATATCGTTGATGACCGTGAGGAGCGATTCCGCGGAAAGGCGAACCATGTCGAGATTTTCCCGCTGCTCGCTGCTAAGTTCGGTGTCCAGCATGAGTTCGGTCATGCCGAGGATGCCGTTCATGGGCGTACGGATTTCGTGGCTCATGGTGGCCAGGAACAGGCTTTTGGCCTCGTTGGCGGCTTCGGCGGCGGCCTTGGCGTTGCGAAGAGCCTGTTCCGATTCGCGACGCTCGGTGATGTCCACGAAGGTGACGACCGAGCCGATGGTTTCCGTGCCGCGGTGCAGGGGCCGCGACCAGTATTCCACGGGGAAGCTGGTGCCATCGGCGCGCCAGAGCACTTCAGCTTCGACATGCGATTCGCAGCCGCTACGAAAGGCTTCAAAGATGGGGCACTCTTCGACAGGATACGGCCGACCGTCGGCGCGCGTGTGGTGCGCCGCAGCGTGCATATTTTTTTCCAGGAGCTCGCGGGGCTCGCGATAACCGAGCAGGCGCAGACAAGAGGGATTGCAGAACGTGCACCGTCCCTGAACATCGATGCCGTAGATGGCCTCAGGAGCGGAGTTGAGCAGCAGCAGGATGAGTTCGCCGCTTTCGCGAACGGTTTCCTCCGCGCGTTTGCGGTCGGCAACCTCTTCCGCGAGCTTGTCGTTTGCACCGGTTAGTTCCCTGGTGCGCTCGAGCACGCGCGATTCAAGGGTCTCGTGCTGGGCGTGAATTTCGCCGGCCATGCGGTTGAACGCCGCGGTGAGTGAGCCGATTTCGTCGTTGGACGCGATGGACAGCTCGGAGAAGCGCGCGTGGCCCTCCTGCCCGAGGCGATCAGCGGCACGGGTCAAGGTGCGGATGGGTTTTATCACGTGTGCGACGACCCCCGCGAACAACAGGGTGGCCAGCAGCATCACCGCGGTGATGCTAGTAAGAATGACCAATTCCATGGCGCGGATCGATTTAAACAAGGCGTCCCGGCTGAAGGCTATATACACATTGCCGACGATCCCGGTCAGCACGGGTTTTTTAAAAACCACGCCGTCCAGGGAGTCAGCGGGCAGGTCTACGAACGTGCGGTTCCCCAGGGTGGGAGTTTGCCGCCGCAATTCTTCGGGAAAAACAGGGACGAATGTGTGTGCCAGGATCTTGCCGTCGGGCGAGGTCACAAACGCCCAGCGCACGTTTTCAATGCCAAGCGTGGCGTCGAGCGCCGACTGGACCGAGGTGAGATCGCGGTCAACCATGGCCGGTTCCACGGTCTTGGCGAGTCCGGCGGACACCACGTCGCCATAGACCATGAAACTTTCGGTCATGTGCCGCGAGAGCTGGCGATCCATTAGCGAGAACAGGACGACGATGACGAACAAGGCGGAGGTGGCCTGCAAGATGGCAAGTTTTACGCCGAGGTGCTTCATCGTGTTGCTTTCATCTGCCTTCTGCGGACGAGTCTTCGGGGATCCAGTAGCCCTTTTCCGCGCGCGCCAGCCAGACGCGATGCAGCCCCTGATGACTGGAGGGAGAAAATTGTAACGGCAATCCGAGACCGGGGTCCCAGCCGTGCAAAGATTCCATGGCGTGAATAAAGGCATCGCGCGAGGGTGCAGGTCCGGCGCGGCGCAGGGCTTCGGTGACCACCACAGCGTTCAGCCAGCCCTCGAGGGTGGTGAAGCGCAAAGACTCGTTTGGCAGATGGGCGTTGTAATCGGCCACGAGTGGATAACGGCAGTCGTCGGGAGGGGGAACTACGGCGCTGGCAATCAAATTGATGGTCAGGTCTTTGCCCGCAGATTGCGAGGCGTTGCGCAGCTCTTCGAGCATAGAGCCCGGGCCCACAAAGCTGACGGTGGCGATGGGTACATTCCAGCCGGCCATGCGGGCGTTGCGAATGAATGCCGCGCTCGGTCCGTAGACGCCGACGATAATCACCGCATCGGCGCCCGCGGCGCGCAAAAGATGCAGCTGAGCGTGCATGTCGGTGCCGAATGATTCGTTGCGCAGGTAGGAGACCACGGCTACGGGTGCGAGATGGAATTCCGCGAGAGCGTCGGTCACGCCAATCTCCCCGCTCTTGCCGTAGGCATCCGCCTGACCGAAAAACCCGATGCGGCGGTAGCCTTTCGCGTACAGGTAGCGCACCAATGTACGTGTTTCTTCGCGATAGGAGGCGCGAATGTTGAAGACAAACTGGTCGTACGGCGGCTTGCGCTGCGGGTCCGCGCCGGTGAACGGCGCGACGTTGACGATTTTTTCATTCTCGTAATACTTCAACAGGGGAAGCACGCGCGTCAGGGTAGGCGTGCCGACATAATCGAAGAGGAAAAATACTTTATCTTTTTCGATCAGCTCCTGGGTGTTTTGCAAGGCCGGATCGGGTTCGTAGCCGTCATCCTTGAGTACCATGTAAATTTTCTGCCCGAGTACTCCCCCTTGCGCGTTGATGAGATCAAAATAGGCCTTGGAGCCACGTACGAGGTTTCGGCCCAAGGAACCGGATGGGCCGGTTTCGACGTTGGAGACGCCGATGAGAATAGGGGCGAGATCCGCCGCTGGCGCGCCCGGTCTTGTTCGGTCCTTTTTGCTGGGGTCAGAATGGGCGTTCGCGAGTGGGCGATCCGCGGCCAAGGGCCATCCACTCGGGCCGACGCCCGTGGCCCACAGGCTTGGGATGAGGGCCAGGGCTACCTTCGCTAGCTGGTTGCGCGTGATGGACATAGGTTGGGGCGGCGTCCTCGCCAGACGGTGAAGCAAACCGGAGACCGAACGGAGTACGGCTTGCTGTACGTAAATGCTATCGTTGCAATGGGCTAGCGACTTCGCGGCATGCTCGTAGGAAGGACCCCGGAGCGGCGCAGGGTTCCGAAAGGGAACTACCTTCTAATATGGAACGTTGCTGCGATCTGCGGAATCTGCGCCCGCGTTCATTGCGACTCGCGGCGCCCGCGTGATATTCTTGGATGCGGAAAAGTCGCTCGCCCGGGCCCGTCGCGCAGTTCGCGGCCAGTCAGTAGACGGGTTTCACGCCGGTTTTTATGTCCTTTGGACGCGAGGAATGGGACAACGCGTAGCCCGGCAGCGGGTGCCGGCCGGTTCGGCAAGTTCGAAAATCGCAACTCTTTCGAACCTACCTGAGGCGTACCCCAAACACTGCGGTGCGATTTGCTTTCCTGCGTTTGTGCTGTTGGGAGGTCGTCCAATTG
>JBEKSZ010000166.1:0-12403 GCA_049516615.1 Candidatus Acidiferrum sp.
AGGATACTGCATCCGCGAAAAGGAATATAGTCGTGTTTGACGCCGAACCGCGCTCATGATTAATATGAGGGCCTGAGAAAACGCTTGCTCAGCGTTGCCTTGCGGACCTGGCATTTGCGCCTCCTGGTCGCGATCTTATGAATTCGGCCCCGCACCACGACCTGAGACGATTGCCATTGAAAATGAAGCTTCGACGTAAGTCCAGAGGCCAGCTCCTAAGGTCGGCGGCAGTTCATGACGTCGGCTTGTCACCCCCGCCCTTTGCAAGCGTCGACCATGAGCCCTACAGCCTCTGCCAAGGATAGACGCCCGAGACTTCTTCGCATGCCCAGAACATCTCAGCGCGTCAACGCTACTTCAATCCTTTTGCTGGCGTGCCTGTTTACCGCGGGTTTTCTAGGCAGGATCGCTTTCGGTCAATCTCTCGGAGACAATTCCGCCAAACGCGACGCCAGGGCTTCTCAGCCCCCGCGATCTGGTGAGCCGACCGGCGCAAATCGCTGTCTGTTCTGCCACACCGCTGAAGTCGAGGGGTACGCCCGTTCGGCGATGGCGCATTCCTTGCGGCGCGCGGAGAAGGAACCGGACGGTACGGTTACCTCCGGTGACACGACGATCGCCATGCATTCGTCTGCCGGCGGCTACTGGCAGCGCTGGGAAAAGGGCGAAGACAGAAACGATTACCGCATCGACTATGTGGTGGGTTCCGGCAGTCATGCTAGCGGCTTTCTGACCGAACTTGGAGGACACCTATTCCAATCTCCCGTCGCCTATTACCCAAGCCGCCAGGCCTATGATCTTGCCCCGGGCTATGAGAAGCAGCCTGACCCGGACTTCACGCGTCCGGTCAGCGAAGAATGTCTTTTCTGCCATTCCGGAGTCGCTCTGCATATCCCCGGCACTCTAAATCAATATCGACCTCCGATATTCGGCGCGGCGGGCATTACTTGTGAACGCTGTCACGGACCAGTGGAGAAGCATCTCGCGGATCCTCGTGTCGGCACAATTATCAACCCTGTGAAGCTGGAACCGGCGGCGCGGGATAGCATCTGCGAGCAGTGTCACCTGTTCGGGGCCGCTCGGGTTCCCAATCCCGGAAAAAAAATCAGCGACTTCATCCCCGGACAACGTCTGGAAGCTACCTACACCATATACCACGATGCTGCCCCCGCAGGCTCTCCGCTCGGCGATTTCAAAGTGATCAGTCATGTCGAGCAACTGGCTCTGAGTGCGTGCGCGCGGAACAGCGGCGGTCGACTGTGGTGCGGAACCTGCCACAATCCTCACGAGAAGCTGGCGGACTCCGCCCAGTATTACAGAACGCAGTGCCTCACCTGCCACACCGCGAGTCTCCCTGTCTCGCATCCCGCAAAAAACAGCGATTGCCTTGGCTGCCACATGCCGCGGCGCGACGCTAAAGACGGAGGCCATGCGGCCTTCACCGACCATCGCATCCAGCGCCGCCCCGCTCCGCAGCGCGACCCGCCTTCAGACGGCACCATTGCGGCATGGCGTGAACCTTCGCCTGATCTTCAGCAGAGGAACATGGGAATCGCTTTAATCGACGTCGGCATGCAACGACATTCATCCTCCTTTGTCATTCAGGGCTATCGCGACCTGACCGAAGTCCAGCAACAGTTCAAAAACGATCCCGAGTTCTTCAAGTGGATCGGCGAGGCTTTGCTGGTTGGAAAAAAAACAGAGGATGCCAAGTTCGCGTTGGACCGCGCCCTGTACCTGGAACCCGATTCAGCTCTGACCGAGGCCAGCGCCGCTTCCCCCTATATCCAAAAGGGCGATGTTGCCGGCGCGATTGCCCACTTGGAGCGAGCCGTGGCGCTGGATCCCTTGAATTTGCCGGCGGCGAGCACGCTGATCGGCTTATACGAGAAGGAGGGAAAATCCGCCGAAGCGCTTGAATTGTCCGGCAAGATCAAAACGGCGATGAGCGCGGGCTCCTTCGCAGCGAGCGAAGAGCCGAAGGATTCCACCAACCGCGCAGGCAGGAAAACGGAAGAAGTGTACAAAAATATTCAGGTTCTCAAGGGCATTCCGTCGGGCCAGCTAATTCCCGCTATGCAATTTATGTCGTCGTCGTTAGGCGTGGAATGCAATTTCTGTCACGTGGAAAGCCATTTCGACAAAGACGACAAAAAACCCAAAGAAGCCGCGCGCGAGATGATGCGCATGATGTTTGCCCTCAACCAGAACGATTTCAACGGCCAGCGCGAAGTGACCTGCTACTCCTGCCATCGCGGCGGGCGCAATCCGCTCGCGACGCCGCTCGTGGGCAACGATCTGCATCCCAGCCTCGCTGCTGCGGACTCTAAACTCCCAGAACCGTTACCTTCCACTGCACACTTCCTCTCGGACGTCCGGTTGCCCTCTGCCGTCCAGTTGATAGACAAGTATGTCCAGGCTCTGGGCGGAGCAACGGCAATCGGTAACGTCGTCAGCCGGGTGGAAAGCGGCGTCGCGACCGTTCACGGACAACCCGTGCGGATAGATGTTTTCACGCAATCTCCCGATCGCCGCGCGCTGATCAGCCATCTCCGGGAGGGGGACAACAGCCAAGTTTTCGACGGACAGACTGGATGGGCTATCGTTCCTGGCCGGCCACTATACGACTTACACGGGACGGACATGGAATCCGCGCGCATCGCGGCCGACCTCCAGTTCCCTCTGCACCTTCAGCAGATGTTCCCGGAACTACGTGTCGAGTATCCGGAAAACATAAACGCACGCCAAGTAGACGTCCTGTTCGCTATCCGCGAGGGGCAACCCGCCCTGAAGCTCTATTTCGACCAGCACTCTAGCTTACTCGTGCGCCTAATTCTTTACGACGATTCTCCTCTGGGGCGGAATCCCCTGCAGTTCGACTACGGCGACTACCGCAATGTTGACGGCGTACAAGCGCCGTTCCAAATCACCGTTTCGCAACCCGGAAACAGCTGGACCATGCAGTTGCAGTCAATTCGCCAGAATATCCCGATTGACGCCGCCGAATTTTCTAGGCCGCCGCTGAATCCTGGCCTCAATACTCCCGCTGCTCAAAAGTAGCCCCGATAACGACGCAACAGTTTATGAGCTGGTCACGCTCGAAGAACCGGCGTCCAGACTTGCATGGGTGTCGCCGCACGATTCGCCCATGCGTAGTATGGAATGAATTTCAGTTCCACTTCCCGGCTCTTCTCCTCAGCGGGTGTATACGCAGAATAGAGCCTAGCCCCCGAATCCGATTGATCGGTAGCGGCCCCGGGATGCTTCAAAACCACAATGCCCCCCAACAAGTCGGGCTTGAATTCTTCCCGGAATGCCGAGGTCTTCCCCGCTCGTAGATCCAGTGAGACGTCGAACAAGGCTATACCCTCAGGTTGATCCAGCTGTTCGAGACAATAGACGATCGGCCCACGTTGCACCGCCACTCGACCGTAGTCGTCCACAATCCTGCGATTGGCTTGGATCACCCGGGGAGCCATGTTGAATTTCACACTGACGACGTCACCAGCCGACCAACGACGCCGCACGGCGAGATATCGCCCAGCGGTCACCTCGGAAACCGGCGTTCCGTTAATCTTGACTTGCGTGCCGTCGGACCACCCAGGAATACGCAGATGAAACGTAAACTCTGTATCTTGCGCCGGCGTGACCGTTATCTCTGCGCGATCTTCCCAGGGGTAATTGGTCTTCTGTACCACCTTAACGCCGGTGCCGTCTTCCAAATGCCAGTCGAGCTGCGAATTGTCGTACAGGTGCAAATAGAGCCCATCTTTGCTGGTGCTATAAAAATTCCCGGGCAAGGCGGCGAATGTACGCTCCAAATTGGGTGGGCAACACGTTGTGTCGTACCAGGGATTGCGAATTTGATCTCCCCCCGATGGATCAAACCCTAACGGATTACGATAGCAATAGAGCGTACCGTTCAGCGACATCCCAGAGTTGATGCCGTTGTACAAAGCCCGCTCGATCACATCGGCGTATTTGGCGTCGCCGGTGGCCGTCAACATGCGCCAGTTCCACATCATGTTGCCGATGGCCGCGCAACTCTCGCCATAAGCGGTGAAATTTGGAAGCTCATACGAATCGCCGAAGGCTTCGCCCTGGCCGCGTGCTCCCACGCCTCCAGTTATATACATCTGCGAGGAGACCAGGTCGTTCCAAAGCACGTTAAGGGTCTTCAGATACGATTCGTCTCCGGTCTCGATGTAGTAATCGGCGGCACCGCAACAAGCATACATGGCCCGTACGGCATGCCCCTCCAGATGCGTCCGCGAAGTGAAAGGAATTCCGCTGAAATTATAGACATAAGAGCGCGCCGGAAACTTCATGCGTTCATCGCCCTGCAAAATATAACCGGCAAGATCGAGATAATGCCTGTCTCCGGTGGTACGGTAGAGCTCAATAAGAGCTAGCTCAATTTCCGGATGGCCTGAAAAGATGGACTTCTTGTCCGCGCCAGGACCGAAGTTGGGCAATAGGTAGCCATCAACGAATCGCATGCTGGCATCCAGTAACGTACGGTCGCCAGTCCCACGATAGTAGGCGATTGCGCCCTGAATCATGTGCCCAAGATTGTAGAGCTCATGGCCGACTCGTTGCGCCTCGGGTTCCATGCGCTCCTTCACATGATCTTCCACATAGTAGGTGTTCAGGTAACCGCTCGGCTCCTGAACCGCCACGATCTCTTTAACAATCGTATCTGTAAGTGCGCGCAGTTCGGGCCGATCCCCCGATTGCAGCGCGAAACCTACTGCTTCCGTCCACTTGTAAACGTCCGAATCCGAATACACCGGTCCGTGCTGAGGGGCATCGCTCTTGCCAACCAGTCGCAAGAAATTATTCATGCGTCCGTTGGCTTCCAGCAGTTTCTCCATCGTCGGAATACTCTTCTCGACATTGATCTCCCGTCGGGCTCCCCAGAACCCCTGCCTGATGGTCACCGCATGCACGGGAACGTTGTGGAGCTTGGCAAATGGAGACTTATCTACAAAAAGTATGCCCTCATCCCTCCAAGGAGCGCTGGACGGTGCCGGCGTTTGCGCGGCAAACAGCTTTTGGATTGGCACGGAACTGGCGGCCACTGCGGAAAGAGCAGCCCCTACAAATTCCCGGCGGGAAAATTGCCAGCGTCTTACCATGAGTGTCCCCCCTTTTTGCATACAACGCGATTCCACATAACCCTACCAAACTCCCACGGCGTGCGCAGCAAACGTTTGCAGTCCTTGCGCGGCATCGCGACCCTTGCGGACGCTCGGCGCAGCGTGTTTGCAACGGCGTGCTCATATTCAAGGCCCGGTAGTTGGGGCCATCAGGCCGCCGATGGCCTTGTCCCTAGATTTGACCAATTCTGCGCCCCAGCCTGACGCCTTCTATATAACTGCAACATCTCGTCGCGGCCGTCTTCGCCAGATGCTCGTGGAGGCGAGGCAAAATCCGCGCTTCCCCACGCGCAGTCCAGTCCTCATCTTTCGTCTATTCCACGCGCCTCTCAGTTTGCAGTTGGGTCTTTCTTCCTGGCGTACTCCTCCGATGCTTCGCTGTGAGAGATCCGACTTACCGTTTCGTCAACTTGCATTTTACGGTCTACACGGTTTTGGGGTGGAACCTATGAAAAGAACCCGGAAAAACAGGGACGGGGGGTCAGCAGAATTTTGATCATACCTAGTGTCGTAAAAACTGAGTAACTTTCTGTCGAAATTGACATCACGAACAGCAAACGTTTACCATGCAAACGCGATGACTGCAAATCCCTTTTGCGCGTGTCATTTTCCCCTGGGCCACCGATCGCCAGAAGTCAAGATAGCGTATACTGCTCAGACTTTTTTTGGCGAAAGAAAGAAGACCGGTGGACATTCGGGACGTCGCTAGGCGGGCAAAAGTATCCGCGGCTACTGTGTCGCGCACCGTCAATCAGGTCGCGTCCGTAGACGCGCGACTGGCCAAACGTGTATGGAAGGCCGTCGCCGAATTGGGCTACTATCCCAACCGACAAGCGCGTGCGTTAGTTTCTGGGAAAAGCCGTGTTTTTGGTTTGATCGTTTCCGAAATCACCAATCCTTTTTTTCCGGAGATTGTCGAGACCTTTGAGACTCTCGCGGTCGAACAAAATTATGAAATTTTGCTGACTTCCACGATACATGATCCCAAGCGCATGGAACTTGCTGTCCGACGGATGATTGAAGGGCGTGTCGACGGTGTCGCTATTCTTACCTTCGGCATGGAAGACGAGTTGCTCGAACGTCTTCGTTTTCGCAATCTGCCGTTGGTGTTCATTGACGTGGGCCCAAAAGCGCCACGCGTCAGTAACATTCGCGTCGACTATGCTCACGGCATTCGCCAGGCCGTACAACACCTGGCCGCCATCAAACATGAACGCATCGGCTTTGTGGCCGGCCCGCTACGCTTGCGCTCTGCCGCAGTCCGCAGATCTGCTTTTGAGCAGGCGATGGTCGAGATTGCTTTGCCCATAGAACCCCGGTTCATCGTCAGCGGAGATCATAGCTTGGAAGGCGGAAAACGAGCTCTGCAAGCCCTTTATAGGCTTCGCGAACAGCCCACCGCCCTCGTCTGCTCCAACGATATGACGGCCATCGGCGTCATGCGACAGGCCTTTGAACTGGGCATCGCGGTTCCCAAGGACTTGTCAGTCATAGGTTTCGACGACATACGCATGGCCGACTTCGTGATTCCTCCATTAACGACAATTAAGATGTCTCAGACGGAGTTAGCCAGACTGGCCTTCAAGGCACTGCTGTCAGAAGTTCGGAGAGACGTTCCCATTCCAAACGGAACGGAATATCTTCTGCAGACCAACCTGGTCCTCCGCAAATCGACCGCTGCCCCCTGAGTACAACCGACCAGGCCCAGCCGCGCTTGAGTCAGAGATGAGTTCGTATCTGGGGATTACTGGATTATTCGGACGCCCGCGCAGCGTCGAGTCGCTTTTCTTTTTCTTCGAGCAGACGGTTTATCTCAATTATCAACGCGTGAAGTTTATCGGGGTCTTGCTCGACAGCGGCCAAGCGGCAAAGCTCCAGCCAGCGTTCTTCTTTCTCTTGCATGGCTCGGCCCCTAAGAGGTCTAACACGTCTGATGGGTCGAGGGTTTCTCCGAATGCGCTGTATTTTCCATTCCCGGCGGGGGAACTGACTTTGTGGTGCTCGTTCTGCGGTTGAAGTACACTGCGCATATGCCAGCCGCTTTCTGCAAACCCCGGAAATGCCATTAGAACGCGCCAGTCCTGAAATGAGCCGCGCGACTTCATAACGCCTTGGTTTACCGCCGGTTACCCGGCACGCGTATCTCGTTCCTCTCGGCCGTTGTGCACCTCTTGCTCTCCGATTCCGCGTTGAGTCCATCAGTATTTGCATCAGGGATCGGTACGGGGTCGTATACGCTTCTCTGTCCATCGGCTCGGGTGTTTGCTCTACGCTTCTTTCAGACCTAAACGCCTTCCTCGAAGGCTGGCTCCGGCTCGGGAAGTTTGTCATTGGCGCTGGAGGCCCAGACGTATAGGGTCGGCAAGAGAAAGATGCTCATGAGCAAATCCGAGATCAAGCCGCCGACAATGACAATGGCAAAAGGCCGCTGCGAGTCGGAGCCGATCGAGTGCGACAGGGCGGCGGGCAACAATCCAAAGGTGGCGACCAGCATGGTCATCATAATCGGCCGCAGCCGGAGAACGGCGCCCTCGATCGCGGAATCTTCGATGGAGTGACCTTTGGCTCGCAGTTGGTTGATGTACTCCAGCATGATGACGCCGGTTTGCACAGAAACTCCAAAAAGGGCCAGGAAGCCGACGCCGGAAGAGACGCTGAAGTGCGTGCCGGAGACTAACAGGGCGAGCATGCCGCCGACGGGTGCGAGCGCCACGTTGGCCAGAATCAGCAAGGCCCATTTGAGCGAACGAAACATGGTGTAGAGGATGACAAAGATGAGCAGGATGGTAAGAGGAACGATGACGAGCAGCCGTTCCTCGGCACGCTTCTCGCTCTCGTACTCGCCTTCCCAGTCGATATGGTATCCGCGGGGCAGTGGCACCCGCGCACGCACCTTCTGAACGGCCTCTTCGACTGCGCCGCCGAGATCCCGCCCCCGGACGCTGTACTTGATCGCGATATAGCGCTGGTTGCCCTCGCGGTAGATTTCAGAAGCTCCGTCCCGCACTTCAATTTTGCAGAGTTGTGGGAGAGAGACGCGTTCGCCGGAGGGAGAGAGCAAACGAATATTTTCGATGCCCTCTCGCGTGTCGCGATATTGCGGCAAATAACGCAATACCAGATCATAGCGCTGCTCGCCCCGTAACACTTGGGTGAGCGTATTTCCTCCCACGGCGGTCTGGATGGCATCCTGAACGTCGGCAACGTTGATCTGATGGCGCGCGGCGAGCTGCCGATCCACTTCAATATTAATATTGGGCTGCCCCAAAACTTGAAGCATTCCAAGATCCTCGATGCCTTTTACCTGTCGCATGGTATCGACGATCTGGCGGGCTTTTTCTTCCAGGACTTCCAAGTCGTCTCCGTACAGCTTGGTGGCGAGCTCTCCCTTTACTCCGCTGACGGCCTCCTCCATGTTGTCGGCGATGGGTTGGGAGAAATTCCAGACCACCCCAGGGATTTTGTCCAGTTCGCGCTGCATGGCAGCGATCAAGCGTTCTTTATCCTGGAGGAACACCGGGCGCCATTGTTCCTTGGGTTTCAAATCAACAAAGTATTCGGTGTTGAAAAAACCAGTGGTATCGGTGCCGTCGTCGGGGCGCCCCACTTGGCTGGTGCATTGCGTGACCTCGGGGAACGAGCAAAGCAGTATACGCGCTTGATTCGCGAGGCGAGTACCTTCGCCTGGGCCGGTACTAGGAGCAAGAGTGCCGCGAACCCAAAGAGCTCCTTCGTCCAGATGCGGAAGAAATTCGGAACCGATGACGCCGCCCAGCGCGAGATACAAAGCGAGAAGCAGGCCGGAGAGCGCGACTCCCACGGTGAGAACGCGATGCTCGATGGCCCACTTCACCGCTGCGCGGTAGCACCTGGTCAGGAATTCCATCACCGGGTTGTGCCATTCGGACGCGCCCTCGCGGAAGAAGATGCTTGAAAGGGCCGGCGCGATCAGCATCGAGAAAAGCAATGCGCCCAGCAGGGCAACCGCCACGGTCCAGGCCATGGGTTTGAACAAACGGCCTTCCACGCGCTGCAAAGTGAAGATCGGAAGATATGCGGTGATGATGATGGCGATGGCATAGAACACGGGTCTCTGCACTTCGTGAGCAGCCTGGCGAATGCGCTCCGTGGGCGTCTGCGGCGAAGTTTCTGCGCGTCCCAAGTGACGGATGATATTTTCGACCATGACCACGGCGCCATCAACGACCATGCCGAAATCCAGAGCGCCGAGAGAAAGTAGGTTCGCAGGAATGCCTTTTAGGCGGAGGCAGGTGGCGGCAAACAACAACGAAAACGGAATGGTCAGAGCGACGATTACCCCGCCACGCACATTGCCGAGGAAGAGAAACAGAATCACCACGACCAAAATGATGCCTTCCGTGAGATTGTGCAGCACGGTATGTGTGGTGTAGTGGAGCAGATCGCTGCGATCGAGGAACGGAACCACCTTCACACCGGGCGGCAAAATGTAATTGTTTAACTCCTCCACTGTTTCGTGAATTCCCCGGAGCGCCGCTTCGGCATCGGCATCTTTGCGCAATAGCACAATGCCGGAGCATACGTCGCGGTTATCCACCACGGCTCCGTCCTCGCGGTGAATGGCTCTGGCAAATTGCCCGAGGCGAACTTTCGGGCCTTGGGAGACGACGGCAAATTCCTTGACTCGCAAAGGGATGCCGCTCTTGGTGAGTATCACGGTGTTTTCGATGTCGCGCACGTTTCTCACCAGACCGACTTCGCGAATGTTGATCTGCTGCAGACCAGCTTCGATGAAGCCGCCGCCGGCATTGGCATTGTTACTTATGAGTTGTTGCTCCACCTGAGCGAGGCTCAGCCCATAAGACACCAACTTCTCAGGGTCCACGCGAACTTGATACTCGCGAGTGGGTCCGCCGAAGCTAGAAACATCAACGACGTTGGGGACAGCTTTAAAGTTTTTCTCGATGACCCAGTCTTCGATGGATTTCAGGTCCATCACGTCGTAATTCGGATTGGTACTCTTCAAAGTGAAGAAATAGATTTGCCCCACAGGGCTCCAGTCGGTTCCCATCTGAGGCTGGACGCCGGGGGGCAGCGTTACTTGCGCCAGGCGTTCGAGAACCCGCTCGCGATTCCATGCACTGGCCTCGTCGTCGTCGAAAATCAACTTCAGGTCGGAAAGCCCGAAGAGCGAGAAGGAGCGCAAATGCACGACGTGCGGAATGCCGCTCATAACGGTTTCGAGTGGGACGGTGACTTGCTGCTCGACTTGTTCCGCAGAGATTCCAGGCCACTGCGTTATGATCTCCACGTAATTGTCGGCTACGTCGGGATACGCTTCGACAGGAAGCTGGTGGAAGGAAATCGCGCCCCAAACAATGAGCAACAACGCGATGGCGAGGACGAGAAAGCGATTCTCCAGCGCGAAATCGACGAACTTACGAATCATGCAGGGACACCCAAAATTCTGGTTTGGTCTTGCAGGTCACGCGAGAACCTGTAAGTGGCATTTATAAGACACGAGGCAGCGAAGGGGAGACCTATCTTGAAGGCCAACGGCCCTATCTTTTGCTTGCCGGGCCTATCTTTCGGTCAGGCGCAGGTTATCTTCTGGCATTCTCGCCTACACTGCGGATAGCACACATATGGTGGAGACCCGGCTGGTTGCGGAGTTGGCTATGGACTTTTCGGCGATCTATTCGGAGGACAATCGCAAACGTTTTTTGATCGCTGCCGCGATCCTGATTGTGGTCATCGCGGTGGTCGATTGGCGAACCAAACCGTACATATCCATCGGATTTCTTTATTTATTTCCGATTCTGCTGGTTGCGGGCTTTCTCCCGCGTTGGCAGATTACTCTCGTCGCGCTGGTCTGCGCGGTGCTTCAGGAGTTTTTCAGCGAGCTGCCGCCCAACGAAGCCATCACCCGCCTGGTAATGGCCTCCGCTGGATTTGTGGCCACCGGTCTTTTCGTGTCTGAAATTATTCGCAATCGTGAGGCCACGTTAAAGCACCTTCAGGAGGTGGAAACTCACATCGAACTGCGCAAGGATATCGAAGAGCAATTGCAAGTGCTGGTCGAAAGCAGTCCGGTAGCCATTGTGACGCTCGATTCGTTTGGCACCATTCTCCTGGCCAACGAGGCCAGTCAGAGCCTCTTGGCGCCAGGCAGCACCCCAATCGTGGGACAACCGATCCGGGAATTTCTTCCTGCGTTGCATGCCGCACTGCAAACGCAACGGTCGCGGCGATTCCGGACGGAACTGCGATGCCGCGGGAAGCGCAGGAACGGAGAGGCCTTCCGTGCGGCGGTCTGGTTCTCCACTTACATGACTGTTCGAGGACCGCGACTGGCCGCGATCATTGTGGATCTCTCCGAAGACCTCCGGGATCGCGAGGATCTGAGCCTAGATCGCCTGTTGAAGAACACGACGATTCTGATGAGTGCCATCGTGCACGAGATCCGAAATCTATCGGGCGCGGTTCTCGTGGTGCATAAGAATCTCTCGCGGTTGCCGGGGCTACAGAGCAATGAAGATTTCCGGGCTCTCGGAACTTTGATCGAAGGGCTGGGAAAACTCTCGGCCATGGAGTTGCGTCCTGCGGGAGACCAGGAATTAGCGGCCATCGAACTATCCGACGTTCTCGATGAATTGCGGGTGCTGCTGGAACCTTCGTACCGCGAAGCCGCAATCGAGGTGGTGTGGCGCTTGCATGACGATGTGCCGCTGGTTACCGGTGACCGTTATGGATTAGCGCAGGTTTTTTTGAATTTATCGCTCAACAGCCACCGCGCGATGACGAAAACGAAGAGGAAGCAATTGACCATCAGCAGCGTGGTGGCGGGCGATTCGGTGGTGATTCGTTTCGAGGATACGGGAGTAGGAGTCACAGCGCCGGAAGGCCTATTCAGACCTTTTCAGCAGGGCGCTGACGCCACGGGACTGGGATTGTATGTTTCGCGAGCCATTCTGCGCAGTTTTGGGGGTGATCTGGTATTCGAACCGCGCAGCGAAGGGTGTTGTTTTGCCGTTAAACTGAATCGTGTAGTTGATAACCAAGAATCCGCCGATGAGTAATACCGACCAGGAGAGCATTCGCTTACTGCTGATCGATGACCACACGCTGTTCCGCGAGAGCGTGGCGCGCCTCTTGCAGGCGGAGCCGGGCTTCGAAGTGGTGGCGCATTGCAGCTCCGGCAGTGAGGCCCTCCAGATTGTGAAGTCTGCCGGGGAAATTGATGTGGTGTTACTGGACCTTGATCT
>JBEKSZ010000167.1:0-21674 GCA_049516615.1 Candidatus Acidiferrum sp.
CTACAACGAATTTGTATTCACCGGCGACGAGCGGCTCCTGGTTGCCTATCGGGAAAGCATATTGCGCTCAAGAAACAGCGTGGCCGTCGTTCGCAGCCTGACCGCCGATAACCTCAACCAGGAGCGCCGGATTGCTATCCTTGGCGGCGTAATCGGCGAGAAGGTTCAATTCGCCGACAACGTCATTGCTCTGCGGCGTACCAGGGGATTTGCGGCTGCCGCTGAGTTCATGCGCCTGGGAACGGGCGCGGGGATCATGGACGAGTTTCAATCGGTGATTCGCTCGCTGAGCGAGGAAGAGCTGAAACTGCTCGCGGCGCGCAACGCGATCGCGCAATCGCGCTTGATCCAGTCCAAAACGATTCTGGTCCTCGGAATCGTTCTGGGGTTGCTCTTGGTCACCGCCGCACACTCGAGCGTAAGGCGCGATAGCGCGAGGCGCGCGGTTGTCGAGGATGCCTTGTTCTTTGAGAAAGAACGCGCCCAGGTCACACTCAACTGCATCGGCGACGCCGTGGTTTGTACGGATACGTCGGGGAACGTAACCTTTCTCAACCGAGTCGCAGAAAAAATGACCGCCTGGTCGTGGCAAGAAGCGATAGGTCAACCCGTCGTCCAGGTCTTCCGAATTATTGATGGCGGCACGCGTCAGCCCGTTCCAGACCCCATGCACCTGGCCGTCACTCTAAATGCCGGCATGACGCTGATTCCCAATTGCGTTCTCCTCAGCCGTGACGGATCGGAATTCCCCATCGAAGATTCCGTGGCGCCCATCCGCGATCGCACGGGTCGCGTCACCGGTGCGGTGATCGTATTTCGTGATGTTACTGCCGCGCGGGATCTCGCGCTCCAGATGGTGCACTCCGCGCAGCACGATGTGCTTACGAACCTGCCCAATCGCGCGCTGCTCAACGACCGCATTTCTCAGTCCATCTCTCTTGCTCGTCGCCAGGGCCGCGCCATCGCCGTGCTGTTCCTCGACTTGGATCATTTCAAGTACATCAACGATTCCCTGGGCCACGCCGTCGGCGACCAGCTTCTAAAGTGTGTAGCAGAACGGTTGCAGGGCAGCGTACGCGGTTCCGACACAGTCAGCCGGCAGGGCGGAGATGAATTTGTCATCCTGCTGTCGGAGCTCGCTCATCCGGAGAACGCTGCCACCAGCGCCAGCAAAATCCTTCATTCCATCGGTTCGCCTTACTGCGTCGCCGGGCACGACATCCATATCGACGGAAGCATCGGCATGAGCATCTACCCGGCTGACGGCCAGGATGCCGAATCGCTCATCAAGAATGCCGACACCGCCATGTACCACGCCAAAGAATGCGGGCGCAACAACTCGCAGTTCTTCACCGCGGAAATGAATCTGAAATCGGTGCATCGCCAGTCTGTCGAAAGCAGCTTGCGCCACGCCATCGAGCGCCAAGAGTTCCTGTTGCATTACCAGCCCAAGATAAATCTCGTTACCGGCGAGGTTACGGGTATCGAGGCCTTGATACGCTGGCAGCACCCGGATGGCGGCCTCGTCCCCCCCGACCAGTTTGTGCCCATCGCTGAAGATTGTGGCCTGATTTGCACCATTGACCGCTGGGTGATGCGCGAGGCCTGCCGGCAGGCGCTCGAGTGGCAGGCTGCCGGCGTGCCATTCGGGCGTATCGCCGTAAATGTTTCTTCCAGCGAATTTCGCAGCGAGGGTTTTGTCGAGGATGTCGCGTCCATACTTGCCGAAACGGGTTTCGATCCCTGCTACCTCGACTTGGAGCTCACCGAAAGTGTCCTGATGGCCGACGTCAAAGCCGCCGGTGCCGTACTGCGTGCTCTCAAGCTGCTCGGCGTGCATCTGGCTCTGGATGACTTTGGAACGGGCTATTCCAGTCTGAGTTATCTTCGCCAATTTCCCATCGACGTTTTGAAAATTGACCAGTCCTTTATACGCGAGATCAGCGATGATCCTGATGATTCGACCATTGTGCGCGCCATCATTGCTCTGGGCACCAACCTCAGGCAGCGCGTGATTGCCGAGGGCATCGAAACGCAGGAACAGCTTGCCTTTCTCCAGGCCAACCACTGCGCCGAGGGACAAGGGTACCTTTTCAGCAGGCCCTTGGCCGCCGCGCCACTGGCCCGTCTACTGCGCCTCGGGATCACCGAAGGCATAGTGCACTAGGCGGGTTGCGTGCGCGCGGCACCCGCGGCTTACGGCCGGGGCCAAGATCAGGTTCCCGCAGATGCAATTCTCCGATAGCCCTCTCACTCCCGGGCAAGACCGCAGCTACTTCTGCGCCGCCGCCGAGGCGTTCAGAATCACCATGAGGGGACGAATGTAGGCGGGCTTGACATAGCTGTTGACAAGAAAGCGCGCGCCGTCGGGGGCCACATCATAGCTGTATAAGTCCGTGCTCGAGATCTGCGCACGGCTGCGGACCTGGAAGAGCGCAACGGGCGTGCCACTCGTGAGATTGCTGGTGGTGTTCACGGAAACGGCATTCAGCATGTTCCGCGCGCCGATATAAAACAGCTCCTGGCTGTTGCGATTCCAGCGCACCTCGCGGCCGCCGCCCCGCGAGATTTGCCACTTCCCCGCCGCGCCCGGAAAGGTGGTGACATAAATCTCCCAGTCGCCCGATTCGTTTGAGGCATAGGCCACGTATTTTCCGTCCGAGGAGATCTGCCCGCTGGTGATACTGGCGCTGGAGGCCAGAAACGTCCCGGGACCTCCGCCGGCGACGGGCAGTACGGCCAGCCGCGAGACTCCGCCATCGGGCTGCACGGTGCAGAAGAGCGACTGGCCGTCCAGGGACCACGACGTGGGGATGATTTCGCCGATCGTCGAGCTCTCAAACAGCGCTTTCTCGCGTTCGAGCCCTTCCGCGCTTTTTTCCCACACGGACATGTTGCCGGCCGTAGAACGGTAAGCAACGTTGCGGCCGTCGCGCGACCAGGTGCCCGAGACTTCCTCGGCCGGGTCGAACGTGAAGCGCGAAGCCGTGCCGTGTTGCAAGTCCTGGATCCAGATGTCGATGTTGTTGGCTTTCACATCCGTGCGATCCACCGCCGCGAAATTGCCGTTGGGGGAAATCCTGGGATTGGCGAGCACACCGGGTTCGCCGACAAGGCCCAGGTTCCTGCCGGAGCGGTCGTACCAGGTGAGGTTCGACAGCGCACTACCCGCGCCCGTGCTGTATACCACGGTGCCGTTCGCCGCGGCGGCAAACGAGCCGTACAAAACGGATGGCTGATAGCCGATGCCGCTGGCCAGCGGGGTCGGTTCGCCGGTGAGCTTTTCTCCGGAAACGTCCAGAGGCGCGGTGACCAGCGTCTTGTTTTCGTCGACGTAAACGATGTGCCCGTCGACATAGCCGGGATTCGAGTGCCCCACGAGCAGCTTGGTCCGTTTCGTGCCGGCCAGCGAACTGAGGAAGATACCGCTGCGCTGGTCATTATTGACGTTGCCGAAATTCCCCGCCCAGAAGAGAAAATGCTCGCCGTCGGGCAGAAAAAACGGCCAGCGGTGCGAGGATTCGTTGGCCGCGTCAAAAACTTTGTCGGTAACCAAGCCGGGATTGCCGCCGTCCGGATTGATCCGCCGCAGCGGCCCGCCCGCATCCCCCGCGTAGATGATCACATTGCGGCTGCCCCAGCTGCCGCCGCGCGCATTGGGCGCGAGGGTGAGGATTTGCGCCGGGCCTCCGGCGACGGGAATTTTCTTGAGCTTGCCATCGGCAAAAAACGCCAGGAAGGCGTCGTCCGGCGACCAGAAAGGGTAGCTCGCGCCTTCCGTGCCCGCCAGGATCGTGGCGCCGGGCGCGCCGACACGCTGAATGGTGACCACGTTTTCGCCGGTGGTATCCTCTGGCGCGACCATGGCCAGCATGCGGCCGTCGGCGGAGATCGCCAGGTGGCTCACCTCGGCGTTTACGGGAATGGCAAATTCCAGGCGCGCGGCGTCCGGCGGGGCCTTGCGCAGCACGAGCGCGAGGATCGCTGCCACGGCAAGCGCGGCGGCGGTGGCGGCGAAATACGACAGCCACTGGCGACTGGGCTTTTCCGGTGCGGCGGCAGCCAGAATTTGCGAGGTGCCCGTCCCGGACAGCGCGCCGAGCGCGAAACCCAGATCGCGCGCCGACTGAAAGCGGTCGCCGGGATTTTTTTCCAGGCAGTGGCGGATGATGCGCTCCGCGCCGGGCGAAATTTTCAGCTCCTCGAAATTGAGCTCCGGGGGGTCGTCGTTGAGGATGGCGTGCATCGTTTCGATGCCCGAGGCGTGCTGGAACGCGCGCTTGCCGGAGACCATCTCGTAGGCGATCGCGCCGAAGCTGAAAATGTCCGAGCGATGATCCACTGCGCCGCCGCGCACCTGTTCGGGCGACATGTACCCGACCGTGCCCATGACCGTGCCGGGCGCGGTCGCCGGCGTCGCCAGCGTCGCAGTGACGCCCGTGAGGTCGGCTTCGCCGCGTGATTGCTTGGCCAGGCCAAAATCGAGGATTTTGACGCGTTCGTCGCCGGTGATGAAAATATTTTCCGGCTTCAGGTCGCGATGCACGATGCCGCGGTCATGCGCTGCAGCCAGGGCCGCGGCTAGCTGGCGCGCGTATTCGAGCACCTTGCGGCGGGAGAGCGTCGCGGTGTTGAGGCCTTCGCGCAGTGTCTGACCGTCAAGATATTCAGAGACCAGGAAATGCAGCCCCTGTTCGTTGCCGATGTCGTAGATGGCCAGCAGCCCGGGATGATTGAGCGCGCTCAGAACGCGCGCTTCCTGCGCGAACCGTTCGAGACGGTCCTGGTGCGCGGCAAAGGATTCGGGCAGGATCTTTATGGCCACGTTGCGCTCGAGGCGGGTGTCTTTGGCGAGATAAACTTCGCCCATGCCGCCGGCGCCAAGTTGCGATTGCACTTCGTAGGGGCCGAGCTTAGTGCCGGGAGTCAGTGCCATAAGGCATGGCGGATTATACATGAGGCTTGCCTGCCGCTGTGCCGCCCAGTTCGTCGCGGGCCGGTTTCCGGTAATTACGCGCGAGCGCTTCTTACAGGATCGCTGCCTGGGCCGAGCGACCGACCTGCGTTGACTTGCCCTAGTCGAGCACATACCATGTCCTTCCGATGACGGATTCTTCTTCGCTGATCGGCCAAACCGTTTCCCATTACCGCATCGTCGAAAAACTTGGCGGCGGGGGCATGGGCGTGGTTTACAAGGCGGAGGACACGCGATTGCGCCGCTTTGTGGCGCTGAAGTTTCTGCCGCCGGATGTGGCGCGCGACCAGCAAGCCTTGGCGCGTTTTGAACGCGAAGCGCAAGCCGCTTCCGCTCTGAATCATCAGAATATCTGCACGATTTACGATATTGGCGAACAGTACGGCCAGGCCTTCATCGCCATGGAGTTTCTCGACGGCGTAACGCTGAAGCATCGCATCGGCGGAGCGCCGGTTGAAACCGAAGTCCTGCTTAAGCTGGCCACCGAAATCGCCGATGGTCTCGATGCCGCGCACGCCGAAGGCATCGTGCATCGCGACATCAAACCCGCCAACATTTTCGTTACCAAGCGCGGCCACGCCAAGATTCTGGACTTTGGTCTTGCGAAGGTTACCTTCACGGGCGCGGGGTCTGCGGGGGCCACCGTGGCCGGGGAAATGACCGCCGGGGTAAGCGCCGAGCACTTGACCAGCCCGGGCAGCACGCTGGGCACGGTCGCCTACATGTCTCCCGAGCAGGTGCGCGGCAAAGCGCTCGACGCCCGGACCGATCTGTTTTCCTTCGGCGCGGTCTTGTACGAAATGGCCACAGGAATGTTGCCCTTCCGCGGGGAAACTTCCGGATTAATTTTCAAAGCCATTCTCGATGGCGCACCCATCCCGCCCGTCCGGCTAAATCCGGAGACCCCCGCCGAACTTGAGCGCATCATCAACAAGGCGCTCGAAAAAGATCGCAACCTGCGCTACCAGAGCGCCGCGGATATGCGTGCCGACATGGCCCGGCTGAAGCGCGAACTGGACTCCGGGCATTCCGCCAGCGCCGTAGCTCCGGCCCTGGCTGGGAGTTCATCCTCCGTTTCCGCCGTCCGGGCTGTGCCGAGTCGCTCGCGCAGGTATCTGCTTCTCGGCGCGCTCGGCGTAGTGGCGCTTCTCGCCGCGGGCGCGGCACTGTATTTCCTGCGCACGCGGAACGAAGCGGGGAAGATCACGGCCATTGCGGTGCTGCCTTTTGTCAACGCCACCGCCGATAGCCAGAATGAGTATCTGAGCGATGGACTGACGGAAAGCCTGATTGGCACGCTTTCTCAACTGCCGAACGTCAAGGTGATGGCGCGCAGCACGGTGTTCCGCTTCAAGGGCAATCAACAGGATCCGCAGCAGATCGCCAAGGCGCTGAGTGTCGGTGCCGTGCTGATGGGCCGCGTCACGCAGCATGGCGATGTGCTGGGTGTGCAAGCGGACCTGGTGGATGGCGCGGATGGAACGGAATTGTGGGGCGGGCATTACGAACGCAAACTCGCGGATGTGACGCAGGTACAAAGCGACATCACCCGCGACGTTTCCGGTAAACTGCAAATTCACTTAAGCGGCGCGAAACAGCAAAAGCTGGGCAGCGCCGGCACCAGCAATCCGGAAGCCTACCGCCTGTACCTTGAAGGGCGCCAGCAGTGGTACGGGCGCACTCCGGCGGGCATTAAAAAGAGCATCGAGCTGTTCGAGCAAGCAACCATCGCCGATCCCAACTATGCGCTAGCCTACACCGGGCTGGCGGACAGCTACATCGTGGGCACGGGCTACGGAGTGGTTATTAAGCCGCAGCAGGCGCGCCTGCTCGCGGAAGAAGCCTCGCGCAAGGCCCTCGAGCTAGACCCTTCGCTCTCTGAGGCTCACGAGGCGCGCGCCAATACCCTCGCCAACGAGTGGAAGTGGAGCGAGGCCGAGCCGGAGTTTCGCCGGGCCATCGAGCTAAACCCCAACAACGCGGCGGCGCATTATTTTTACGCCTTCCTGTACCTCATGCCGGAGAATCACATCGACCAGGCGCTCGAGGAGTTTCGCGTCGCGCTATCCATGGATCCCCTCTCGCCCATCGTGAATATGAACTACGGGCTGACGCTGCTGGTTGCCCATCGCAACAGCGAAGCGCTCGCGCAATTCGACAAAATACTCGAGCGCGATCCCGGGTTCGTTCCGGCGCATTTCTATCTGTCGCAAGCCTACCTCGCAACGGGCCGTTACCCGGATGCCGTGAGCGAGCTAGAGAAGACTCCGCAGTTTGCAGGTGTCTCCGCGACGCGCGACCTGCCGGGCTACCTCAAGTTGATGCTGGAGCCGGCGGCTCCCGGACCTCCGACCAACATCGCCGTCACCTACGCGGTCGCGGGAAATGGTGATAAGGCCTTTGAATATCTGGAGAAAGCCTACAGCCAGCAAGACTCGGAATTGATGGCCTGCATCCGCTTCCCGGCCTTCGATTCCCTGCATCGCGATCCCCGCTGGGCGGACTTGATGCGCCGTGTCGGTCTGCCGTAGGTGGCAAGGATCATGCAGACGCCGAATGTCAGCCTTTCCGGCCCGCCAGGCAACGCAGGGTTGACAGTTGGCGTCTCAATTTTTAGCATAAGCATGTCGGGTAGTGGAGACGGTCACTTCGCGATGGCTTGGCCTCGCTTCAAAAAATAAATTTCATGATCACCGTACAACAACTGACGAAGAGGTACGCTCGCAGCACGGCAGTCGATCACATTTCCTTTGAAGTCGCCAAAGGCCAGATCGTGGGCTTTCTCGGACCGAATGGCGCCGGGAAGACCACCACCATGCGCATGCTGACGTGCTTTCTGCCGCCCACCTCCGGCAGCGCGACGGTCGCGGGCTTCGATGTTCTTGAAAAACCGCTGGAGGTGAAACGCCGCATCGGCTATTTGCCGGAAACGCCGCCGCTCTATCTGGAAATGCGCACGGGCGAATATCTGGCGTTTGTGGGGCAAATAAAGGGCCTGCGGGACGCGGAACTGGCTAGGCGCATCGACTACGTACTCGAACGCTGCGTCATTGGCGACGTCAGAGATAAGGTACTCGGCAAACTGTCGAAAGGTTATCGCCAGCGTGTTGGACTCGCGCAGGCGATCATCCACAATCCCGATGTCCTGATTCTCGACGAGCCGACAGCGGGACTGGATCCGAAACAGATCAACGAGACGCGCGACCTCATCAAGAGCCTCGCGGGCGACCACACCATCATTCTCAGCACGCACATCCTTCCCGAAGTGGAACAGACCTGCCAGCAGGTGATCATCATTAACAAAGGCAAGCTGGTCGCTACCGACTCGGTCAACAATCTGCAAAATCGCGCGCGGGGAGCAGGTTCCGTGCTCGTCGAGGTCGCCGGGCGGAGTGGCGCTCTGGAACCCGCCGCGGTAGAGCGCCGCCTGGAAAGCGTAGCGGGTGTGAGCCGGGTGCTGTTCAAGGAAACGCGAGAAAATCGCGTGGTCTTTGAAGTCGAAGGCCAGCACGGCCGCGCCATTCGCGGCGATCTGGCGCGCGCCGTGGTCGAATCCGGCTGGGATCTCAACGAACTGCGCTCGGCGGCGGTCAGCCTCGAGGAAGTATTCCTGCAACTTACCAGTGTGGACGGCGCACCCAGTTCTGATCCATCGCCGGTCGGCGAACTTGCCGGCGCGAAGGTCGCCGCCGCGGAGCAATCGTCATGAGGAACGTGTGGATCCTTTGCCGCAAGGAGCTTCGCAGCTATTTCGTCTCCCCGGTCGCCTATCTTTTGCTGACCATGTTCGCGGTGATCTTCGGCTATTTCTTTTTCAGCCTGGTCTCCAGCTTCATTCGCTACGGCATGGCCATGCAGATGCGCGGCGAAACGTATCCCATGAACATCAATGAGGATCTGATTCGCCCGCTGCTTGGCAACGCGGGCGTTGTGGGTCTTTTTCTTTTGCCCATGATCACCATGCGCCTTTTTGCCGAAGAGAAGCGCACGGGCACGATCGAGCTTCTGGTTACCTCGCCCATTCGCGATTTCGAGATCGTTCTTGGCAAGTGGCTGGCTTCCGTGATTCTCTATGCCGCCATGTTGTTTGTGACGGCCTTGAATCTGCTCTGGCTTTTCCGATACGGAAATCCCGACTGGAAGCCGCTGGCGGTCGGGTATCTGGGGCTGCTTCTGCAAGCCGGCGCGCTGCTGGCCTTGGGCGCGTTCATCTCCACGCTGACGCGCAACCAGATTGTGGCGGGCGGCGCCACTTTCGGAGTAGCGCTGCTCCTGTGGGTGGCTGGTTGGGCCAGCGGAGGCGGTTACGACAGCGGAACCGCAGCCCAGGTTTTCTCTTATCTTTCCCTGGCTACCTGAGCCTGATCTTTCTTGGACTGTTCCTGACCATCCGTTCGATGGAGTCCCTTCGCTGGAGAGCATCATGAACACGCGGTTTCTCCAAGCGCGGCAAACCAAGTATGCCGCCTTCATCACTCTCTACGTTCTTGTGGTGCTGGCCATTCTCACGATCGCCAACCTGCTGGCAAACCGCTATAACAAGTCCTTCGACACGACCGCCAACAAGCGTTACAGCCTCTCGGAACAAAGCGCCAAAATCGTGAGAGGCCTGCAGCAGCCCGCCACCATCACCTATTTCGCGCAGTCCACGCGCTTTGAGGAAGGCCGGGACCTGCTCGAGCAATACGCCAGTCTGTCTCCGAAATTGCACGTCGAATACGTTGACCCCGACAAGAAGCCGCAACTGGCCACCGCTGCAGGCGTAAAGAATTACGGCACCGCAATCGTCGAAATCGGCGCGCGAAAAGAAGAAGCCAAAAGCTTCAACGAAGAAGGCATCACCGGCGCATTCATTCGCGTGTTGAAGAACACCACGCGCACGGTCTGCTTCGTCACGGGAAACGGCGAACATCGCATCGACGATAGCGACCGCGGCGGGTATTCCCGCTTCAAGGATCTTCTCGGCAAGGACAACTATGAAACGAAATCGCTGGACCTGCTCGAGAAAGCGGAGATTCCCGCGGACTGCACGGTTCTGGTCGTTGGCGGACCGCGCAATGACTACGCGCAGCCCCAGGTCGAGGCCCTCAAGAAGTACGTCGAGGATGGCGGGCGAGCCCTCGTTCTTCTCGACCCGCCGCTCAAAATGGGCCGCGAAGAAATCGCCGAGAACGCGGCGCTCGACAGGCTGCTCTCTGATTGGGGGGTCACTCCAGAGCAGAACCTGATTCTGGATATGAATCCCATCGGGCAAATCGCAGGCCTTGGACCGCAGGTGGCTTTGGTCACCAGCTATGATTCGCATCCCATCGTCAACGAAATGAAAGGCTCGGCGACGGGATTTCCGCTTTCAAGGTCCTTAGAAGTGAAAAACGGCGGAAAGACCAGCGTCGAGAAGCTCTTTGAGTCCTCCGGATCCAGTCTTGCGACCAGCAAACTCGATTCTCCGGAAGTGGACGTCAGCGATCCGAAGAACCAGAAAGGTCCGCTGACCCTGGCCGCCGCCGGCACATACCAGACCGGCAAAGAAAATACCCAGGGCCGTTTTGTGGTGGTGGGCAGTTCCGACTGGGCCGCGAACTCTTTTCTTCCTTTCAACGGCAACCGCGACCTGGCGCTGAACGCGGTGAATTGGCTTTCTTCGGATGAGGACTTGATCTCGATACGTCCCAAGGATCGCGACGACCGGCGCATCACCCTGACGAGCGCTCAGCTCGGCGGGGTTCGCAACGCCGCTCTGCTTTTCCTCCCGCTGCTCATTGTCGCTACGGGAGTCTCGGTATGGTGGCGCCGCCGCTGATGGCGCTAACCCTTTTTTGGCAATTGCCAACAGCGCTTGAATGCCAAGCACAGGATTGACGCAATGAAATTGCAGGGTCTGCTGGTTGCCACGATGGTTCTGGCCGTGCTCAGTGGCGCGCTGTACTGGTCGAATCACCGCAAAGCGGAGGAAGACTCGCCCGGCAAAGTCTCGCCCGATGCTCCGGGGAAAATCCTCGCGCTCAACCAAGCCGATGTCAGCGGCCTCGCGGTGCTCCGCAAGGAGCAGCCGGAGGTCGATCTCTCGCGCAGCGGTTCTGGTTCGTGGCAGATTACCGCGCCCGAACCTTTAGCCGCGGACCAGGAAGCGGTCGCCGGGATGCTCGCCACGCTCTGCTCGCTGAACTCCCAACGTCTGGTTGAAGACCAAGCGACTGACCTTGCGCAGTATGGTCTTGCCAGTCCCGCGCTGGAAGTTGCCATCGCGCTCAAAGGCGGGAAGTCACAAAAACTCAGGATCGGCCAGCAAACGCCCGCAGGCAACGCGTATTACGCAATGCTGGCCGGTGACCCCCGCCTTTTCACTGTCGCCGGTTACGACAAGAACAGCTTGGACAAGACGGCCAACGATCTTCGCGACAAGCGCCTGCTCACCGCCGATTTTGAAAAGGTCAGCCAGATGGAACTGACGGTCGAGAAGCCCGGCGGAAAACAGGACATCACCTTTGCGCGAAACAAAGAAGCCTGGCAGATTCTGAAACCCCGGCCCTGGCGCGCGGATACCAGCCGGGTAGAGGACCTCGTGCGCCTGCTTCAGGGCGGCAGAATCGATGCCGGCGGGGATGGCGATGAGGCAAAAAATGCCGCGGCGTTTCCCTCCGCCAGCCTCGTGGCCCTTGCCAAAGTGACCGATGCCTCAGGCACACAGGAACTCGAAGTACGGAAAACCAAGACCGACACCTTGGCCAGATCCTCGGTTCTTTCCGGGGTTTATAAGGTGCCGGCCGCCCTCGCCACCGGCCTCGACAAGTCGCTCGATGATTTCCGCAATAAAAAGCTTTTCGATTTCGATTACCGGGATCCCGACAAAGTGGAATTTCACGACGGCTCCAAATCCTATTTCTTGACCCGCGCCGGTTCCGACTGGCGGAACGCCGACGCCAAGAAAGTGGACGAAGCCGCGCTCGAGGCTCTTGTTGGAAAGATCCGCGAGCTGTCTGGCGATAAATTTGTGGATTCCGGTTTTACCACGCCTGCGCTGGAACTCACCGTCTCATCCGACGACAGCAAGCGCGTGGAGAAGGTGTTGATCGCGAAGAACGGACAAACCTACATCGCCAAGCGCGAGAACGAACCCGCGCTCTATGAGATTTCCAGCTCCGCGATAAGCGACCTTGAGAAAGCCGCCGCGGACCTTAAACCGGCCGGCGAAGCGAAAAACTAAAGCGCTTTCTCCGGACGCCAGCTCCCAGCCCCGGGATTCACGGCTTTAGCGAAGCGGCCACTTTCTTGCCGTATTCTCGCGCTTTGGCAATGGCTTGGGACTCATCGACGGTGAGCACCTGGCCGTCCTTCAGCAGCACCTTCCCGCCGACGACGGTGGTCAGAACATCGCTGCCTTTCAGCGCGTAAACAATCTGCGAATACACGTCGTACATGGGCACGGCATTCGGGGCGTCCAGACCCAGGATTACAAAGTCGGCTTTTTTGCCGGTTTCGAGCGAGCCGATTTCCTTTTCCCAGTGCAGCGCTCGCGCGCCTTCGATGGTGGCCATTTCAAGCGCGCCCTTGGCGCCGAGCGCCCGGGGATCAACGCGATAGGTTTTCTGCAGCTTGGCCGCCAGGTCCATCTCCTCCATCATATTTAAATCGTTGTTGCTGCCCGCCGGCCCGTCCGTACCGAGCCCCACGCGCATACCCGCGGCCCGTTGGTCTACCACCGGGGCGACGCCGCTGGCCAGCATCATGTTGCTCGAGGGGTTGTGAACGCAGCCCACCTGGCGCTCGGCGAGGATTTTCATATCCGTGTTGTCGGTCCAGATGCAGTGCGCGCCCAGGACGTCCGGTCCGAGAAATTCAATGCGTTCCAGATAACGCACCGGCGTGGCGCCATTTTTCTCGAGGCTGTCGTCGAACTCTTTGCGCATCTCCGCCAGGTGAATCAGAATTGGCGCGTGGTACCTGCGCGCCAGGGCCGCGGCATCGCGTAGGGTTTTTTCCGAGCAGGTATAAATCGAATGAGGAGCGACCGCGGCGCGAATTAACGGGTCGCCTTGCCATTTCTTCAGGAAGGCCTCGCTGTAAGTGGCCATTTCCGCCTCGGTCTTGTTGTCCGGCGCGGGGAAATCGATCCACGTTTCGCCGAGCACGCCGCGCAGCCCGGCGGCTTTGGTCTCTTCGGCGACGGCATCCTCGAAGTAATACATATCTGCAAACGTCGTGGTTCCGCTGCGAATCATTTCCGCTAGTCCCAGGCGCGAGCCCCAACGCACGAAATCTTCGGTGACATTGCGCGCTTCGGCGGGGAAGATAAATTTGCGCAGCCACTCGTCGAGCACCACGTCGTCCTTGAGTCCGCGCATCAAGGTCATGGGGATGTGCGTATGCCCGTTAATCAAACCGGGAATAAGGAGCTTCCCGGAAGCGTCGATGCGCGTCTTGGCCACGATGCCTTGGGGGTAGTGGCCGACGGCATCCTCGCCGATCGCCACGATTTCATCGCCGCGTACGGCGAGAAAGCCGTTTGTGAGCACATGGCGTTCGGGATCCATCGCGACAATCGTCGCTCCCGTCACCAGCAGATCGACGGACAGCGCTTGCCTGGCGGCCTGCTGGGCGTCTGCCAACCCGGCGCAAAGCAGGAGACCGCTGAGGAAAACCAGTCGCTTGCAAAACATCGGACGAAATTTCATGTGAGTCCCTCGCTAAAGGCGTTTACAGACTAGTCGAGTCGCGCGGTTGCCGGCAATCCGCCGGGAGGGGCCACGAGCGGGAAGCGGCGCTCTAGGGACCCCGGAAGCTTTACGGCTTGTGGCGTCTGACAACATTCTGCCACGTCGGTTAAACTGATCGTCGGCCATGGCCAAGCACTTCTACCTCGCCACCCGAAAAGACCGCGGCAATGAAGCGGATGCGTTGTCGGCCGAACTGCAAGCTCACGGTTGGCAGCGCACTTACGCTTGGACTGCGCTCGATTCCACCACAACCGAGGGGTTCGCTGAAGTTGCGCTCAAGGAAATCGCCGGGGTACGCGACGCCGACGTCCTCATCGTGCTGCTGCCAGGAGGTTTTGGCACCCACGTCGAAATTGGCGCCGCACTCGCGCTGGGAAAGCCGGTAATTCTCCACGCCCCCGACGCGAGGACTCTGGAGACGCCATACCGCTGCGTTTTTCACCATCATCCCGGCGTCAGGATGCTGATCTCGGAGAACATCGACATCGCGACAGTGCTGGCATGCTTGCCGCAACCCGTCACGGACTAGTCGGAAGTGGCTGCGGCATGAAAGAAAGGATTCGCAACACGCTGCTGAGCGGCCCGTTCGCTGCCACCGCGGCCGCCTCTTTTTCGCTGCTGGCCGTCCTCGTGGTCGCATGGTCGCTGCGCCACGCGCTCGTGAGCCCTAAAACTCCCTGGCCCCCCGCGCCCGTCTGGCACGGTACGGGTGTCCTGCACTCGGTCGACGGCGCCGCTTACCCTTTATATTTGAAATTGCGCTTCGCAAGGAAGCACGAAGGCCTGACGCCCACGAGCGGGAAAAGCAACCTCATCGGGACGGCTGCCATGTGCACGCCAGAAAAGAAACGCTACGACCTTGAGGTCACCGGTTCCATCGACGCCTGGTGGGCGCAAAACGGAAAAAACGTGATCCTGTACCTGCGCACGGAAAGAGACGCTGAGCCCAAGTTATATTTTCTGCTATACGGCTCCTGGCGAGGCCCCGAACTGGTCCTTGAAGATCGCGGCACGCTGGCCGGCTCTTTTAACCGCGCCGGGACCGCGCCAATCTCGCCGCCAGCTCCTCCAGGGAGTGCGAAAAATTCGGAGATCATCCTGCAATATGGCGACAAAAACTTATGGGAGGCGGCTTGTCCGGAGAGTCCAGAGAATGGCGCGCGGTGAAAATTACCCCGGGCAAGGGCGGCTTCACTCCTCGGCATGCAGCGCGAGCCCGTCTTTCTCGAGCAGAAACTGCACTCCGATGTACGCGAGGAAATTCGGCTGCCCGCTGGCGTTCCCGCTGAAACTTCGTCCGGCCATGAACAGAAACACCAGACCCTTGTGAAATCCGTAACGCGTCCCAAGATCCCAGGTCGTGTCGTGCGGGTCGCCGCCCATGGCCCGGTCGTTGTAGATTTCGCCGATGGCCTCCAGCTTTTTCGTGAAATTATGGCCCATGGCGAATCCGATGATGCGCTCCTGGTGTCCGTGAATCGGAAAATAGTAGCCGGCCTCAAAATCGAACTCCAGGGGCCCCACGTTCCGCTGAATTTCCATCGGCATCAGGAACCGCGTGCCGCTCTGCGCGATGCCATTGCGGATGGAGCCGGCCGTCCCGCTCAGTTCAAACTGCGGAAAAATGGAAACGTTCCAGCCTTTCTTGTTGTCGATAAAGCGCCACTTCACGCCCGGAAAGGCGTTGCTCCAGCCGTTGTTAAACGGCTGAGGAACGGTCTGCAGCACGTAAGGCACTTCGAAGGTCAGCTGAATGGCCGGACCGACGCCGTAGTTGAAATCGAGTTGTGGCGCCTGGAAATCGTGCACGTGCTGCGTGAGCACCGGCATCACCGCCAGGTTGATCTCCCATTGATGCGGGCCGGGAGTGCCAGGATCGTTGGTCAAGAGCGGCGGGCCGCCTTGCGCCCACCCGAGCGCGGGAACGGAAAGCAACAGCCACGCCCATGCCGCACAGCGCACAAAAGCATTCCCCAGAATGTTTCCCAATAGCTTCTCCGGCCTTAAGCAAGATCAAGTTCGCGGTGCGACGGAACGGGTGACGCGCCTGGCAATGTTCGGGATTGCTTGAAAGCGACGGCGTCCGGTCCAACCATCATACCAATTATCCCCAGTGCGCTACAGGTGTTCAACCCCGTTACCGTTCGTACACGATCCTTGCCAATCTGCGAGGCCAACTCTCACCCGGATGCGCTCTAGCTCCGCGCACTCGCGGTTGAGCCTCGGGCAAGCCGGGTGTTATCCTCAGCTATGGCGGACCCTGTCATTTTCCCGCCGGAGCTGGCGCTCACGACGCCAGTCGATCATTCCCGGCGGCAACTCGAAGCCTTGCTCGAAGTCAGCGAAGCCATCGCCCAGCAGCGCGACTTGCCGGCATTGTTCCACGATCTGTCAGAGCGCCTGCACTCTGTCGTGGACTTCGATTTTCTCGCCCTAACCCTCTATGACTCCGTGCGCCAGGTGATGCGCCTGCACGTCCTGGAAACTCGTTTGCCCTCGGAAAAACGTGCCGGCTCTGAAAGCGCCGTCCTCGGGCACCCTTCGGGCTGGGTCTGGCAAACGCAAAATTGTTTCGTGGTTTCCGACACGGAAATGGAAACGCGTTTTCCCGATTTTCTTCGGCAGCTTCGCGAAGGGGGCGTGCGCTCCTTCGCCCTCGTACCGCTGACCACAGCCCAGCGCCGTTTGGGCGCCCTGGGTTTTGGGCGCTTCATCCCCCAGGGCATCACCGAAGCCGAAGTGCAGTTCATGCAGCGCGTCGCCAGCCAGGTGGCCGTCGCCGTCGACAACGCTCTGAACATCGAAAGCTCGCAAGCTTATCAGCAGCAGCTCGCTCGCGAACGCGACCGCTTGCAAGTGCTGCTCGAAATCAACAACGTGCTGGTCACCACGCGCGAGTTGCCGGAACTGTTTCGCGGCATCGTCTCCACGATCGAGCGCGTTATCCAGCTCGATTACACCAGCCTGGCGCTCCTTGATCCTTCTTCGGGGCTGCTGAAGATTTACGCGCTCGATTTTCCGGGACGCCAGCAGCTGATCAAGCAGGAAATGATCGTACCCCGCGATGCCTCGCCTGCCGGTCACGCCATTTCGACCGGCAAACCGCTCTTGGCGCGCGGCGCTGAACTCCATCAATATTCCAGTGAAATTGTGCGCACCCTCCGCAACGAAGGGATCCAGACCATCTGCTGCGTTCCGCTCATCAACCACGGCGACACCTTCGGCACGCTGAATCTGGCCAGCCGCCGCATAGATGCTTTTACGCCCCAGGATATCGAACTCTTGCTGCAAGTCGGCGGGCAAATCGCCATCGCGGTGGAAAACGCCCTGGCCTTCAAGGAAATCGACGCGTTAAAGGACAAGCTGGCGGAAGAGAAACTCTATCTCGAGGAAGAGATTCGCACGGAATTCAATTTTGAAGAGATCATCGGCGACAGCCCGCTGCTCAAACAGGCGCTGGCGCAGGTGGAGCTGGTGGCCCCGGCGGGCACCACCGCCCTGATCCTCGGAGAAACGGGTACGGGCAAGGAATTAATCGCGCGCGCGATTCACAACCTCAGCCCGCGCCGCGAGCGCACCTTCGTCAAGGTGAATTGCGCGGCCATTCCTTCCGGCCTGCTCGAATCCGAACTTTTCGGACACGAACGCGGCGCGTTCACCGGCGCCATCAATCAGAAAATCGGCCGCTTTGAGTTGGCCGATCGCGGCACGCTTTTTCTTGATGAAGTCGGTGACTTGCCGCTCGAACTGCAACCAAAGTTATTGCGCGTCCTGCAAGAGCAGGAGTTCGAGCGTCTCGGGAGCAATCGCACGCAGCGCGTCGATGTTCGCGTGGTAGCCGCCACCAATCAGGATCTCGCCAAGCTGGTCACGGAACGCGCTTTCCGGAGCGACCTTTATTATCGCCTGAATGTTTTCCCCATCACCGTGCCCGCTCTGCGCGAGCGCCCCGAGGACGTGGCTCTCTTGGTGCGCTATTTTGTGCAAAAGTTCAGCCGCCGTCTGAATAAAACCGTGGAATACGTTCCCGCGCAAGCCATGGACGCGCTGGTCCGCTATGCCTGGCCGGGAAACGTCCGCGAGCTCGAAAATCTCGTGGAGCGCGCGGTAATTCTCTCTCCCGGCCAGGAGTTGCGCGTTCCCGTCTCAGAACTGAAAGCCGCCGGCGAGGCTGCTGGCGCGGAAGCTGTCGCCGACGCTTCTTTTGGGGAACCGCAACAACTCCCGGCCTTCGCGGGCGCCTCGGTCAGCACTCTCGAGGAAGCCGAGCGCCAGCACATTTTGCGCGCCATGCGCCAAACCGAATGGCGTATCGCCGGCCCGCGCGGTGCGGCGGCGCTGCTCGGCATGAAACGCACCACCCTGCAAGCCCGCATGCGCAAGCTGAACATCCGCCGCCCCATTTAGGCGGCGCTATGCTGTTTTGAGATTTTCGCGCGAGAGGCCACCATGAGCACACCGGTAAAAGTTCAAATCTTCGGCCAGCCCTTCGCCATTCGCGGGGAACTCGAGGAAACCTACGTGCAGAAGTTGGCTGCCTACGTGGACCAAAAAATGCGCGCAATCGCCGCGGCCACGGCCACCGTGGACACGCAAAAAATTGCCGTGCTGGCCGCCCTGGCCATCGCCGACGAGTTGCACAACGTGCAGAACGAGCGCGGGGAGCGTGAAGAGTTATTGCGCGAACAAGCCGACCGCTGTCTCACTCTGGTCGAGCGCGCGCTGAAGCAAACTGCCTGAGGTTGTTGCCACCCACCGGTTCAGAGGCGCGTCGATTCCCGGCCGCGCGCAGTTTGCCGGGTGGCCCTTACTGCGACCACTTCGTCGGCCGGCGCACCCAGCGGTGTTTGCGCAATTCACTGTGGAGCTCGTCCGGCAACGGTCCCCGGTCGCTGGCGGAAATGTTGGCTTCGACGTTGCGGATTTTGCGCATGCCCGGGATGATCGTGCTCACGTCGCGGTTGTTCAAGATGAAACGCAAGGCCATCTCCGGCATGTTCATGTGCGGGGTCAGCAAAGGTTTTAGCGCTTCCGCCCGGGCTACGCTGGCCTCCAGGTTTTCCGGAACAAAATAAGTGCTGCGCCAATCGCTCGCCGGCCACTTGCTGTCGAGCGTCAGCGTTCCGGTCAGGGTTCCTTCATCAAACGGCACGCGCGCGATCACCGCGACTCCATGTTCGCGGCACGCGGGAAACAGTTGGTCCTCGGGATTCTGGTCGAAAATGTTGTAAATCACCTGCACCGCATCGACCAGTCCCGCGCGCACCGCGCGGATTCCGTTGCCCGGTTCCCAGCGGTTGCTGCTGATGCCCACGGCCCGCACTTTTCCGCTGCCGCGCATTTTTTCGATCGCCGCGGCCATCCGCGCATCATCGAGCCAGGCATCTTCCCAGACGTGGAATTGCATCAAGTCCAGCGCCTCGACGCCGATATTCTTCAGGCTCTTCTCGACGTATTCCTCGATGTACTCCGGAGGAAAACAATCGCCCAGCGGATATTCCGCGCGGCTCGGCCACCTGCGGTTTTTGGGCGGAATTTTCGTGGCCACAAACAGTCGTTTGCCGGGATTTGCCCGCACAATCTGGCCCAGTAATTCCTCGCTGTGGCCGTCGCCGTATGCCCAGGCGGTGTCAAAAAAATTGCAGCCAAGATCCACGGAGCGCTGCAAGGCCGCCAGCGATTCCGCGTCATCTGAACCGGACCAGCCCGCCATGCCCCACATCCCATAACCAATTTCGCTTACATCCCAGCCGGTGCGTCCAAACTGGCGATATTTCATAAAAATTCCTCCTGCCCCATTGCTAAACGGCAAACGCTGGTTAACTCACTGCAGTGAAAAACGTGCCGTCCGCTTCGACGTATCCGTACGCCATGCGGGGCGTGTTGAAGGCCAGTCCTGGCTGCCCGTGGCGATCGAGCAAGATCAAACCGCCCGTGCCCGCGGTCCGCGCCGCCAGCAATCGGACAGCTTTCTCTGCGGCCGGCGTCGCGCCGCCCGCGCCCGAGAGAGCTTCGCCACTCGTCGCGGAATCCTGCGCCCGCAAAAAGTCCGTGGCGCTTTTGGCCATCACCACCTTCATGATCGCTTCCCCGTAGCCGGTACAGGAGACCCCGCCGGCCTGGGCGTCGGCATAACAGCCGCAGCCGATCAGTGGCGAATCGCCGACGCGTCCCGGCAGTTTACAGCAAGTCCCGCCCGTCGAGGTCGCGGCAAATAGCCGCCCCGCCCGGTCCATGGCTACCGCTCCCACGGTTCCCTGCTCGTGACCGCGATGGTGCTCCGCGGCGTGGGAATCCTTCTTGCATTTCAGCCAGGCTTGCCATTCCGCCTCGCTCACCAGTTCTTCCGCTTTGCAAAGTTCCACGCCATGTTGTTCGGCGAAGCGTTCCGCGCCTTCCCCGACCAGCATCATGTGCGGACAATGTTCGAGGATGGCGCGCGCCGCGCGGACGGGATTCTTCACATGCTGCAGATTGGCCGCCGCTCCGGCGCGCAATGTCTGCCCGTCCATCACAATCGCGTCGCATTCAACGTGCCCGTCCAGATTGAGGTGCGAACCATACCCGGCATCGAAAACGGGATCGTCTTCGAGCACGATGATCGCCGCTTCGACGGCATCGAGGGCCGCGCCGCCCCCCGCCAACACCTTCCAGCCCGCCTGCAGGGCCCGCCGGCACCCCGTCAGGCAGGCCTCCACGGCCTCGTCCGGGATGTCCCAGGCGCCACCGTGAAGAATGAGGGCGGGCTTCATCAGGAAAAGTTTGCAATCAGGCGGGCAGGCAGCGCCAGCACGAAGCTGTGCCGCTAGATGTCGTCGTGAATGGTCACCAGCTTCAGCACTTCAAACTCTTTCTTCCCGGCCGGCGTGGTCACTTCAATCTCGTCGCCCACTTTGCGGTTCAACAGGGCCTTGCCGATCGGGGAAGTCGTGGAGATCAGCCCCTTCTCGACATCACCCTCTTCGCTGCTCACCAGTTTGTATTCGATCTTGAGGTCTTTTTGCGTGTCGAGTACCACGATCCGCGAACCGTAGCCCGAGCGGTCCTTGGGTATATTGGTCAGGTTCAGCATGCCCAGGTCGCCGAGACGCTTCTTGAGTTGCCCCATCCGCGCGTTCACGTAACCCTGCCGCTCTTTGGCGTACTTATACTCGGCGTTTTCCGAGAGGTCGCCGTGCGCACGAGCCACGGCGATCTCTTTCGGCAGCTCCACGTTCAGCTCATGCGAAAGTGTTTCGATTTCGTCCTGCAGTTTCTGCTTGATCTTCGCCAGAGGATCGTTGATCGCTTCAGACATTTTCGTCAGCACCAATTCCCGGCGGCGTCCCGCAAATACCGTATGGTTCAGGAGCCGCCACGTGAACGAACATTATAGATGCCTAGGTTTCGCAGCCACAAGGGACGATTGCAGGCGGCCAGGAGTTTCCGGGCGGGCCGGGCACTCCTTTCCCGCGGGACTTCATCGAACCGAGGCGCGAAACTCTTTGATGGACGCGGCGGCCGGTTTGCTTCAAAAGCCCCGCTCCGAGTTCTGAGGTGCAAGGATGCATCCTGGCGAGGGCCGCCTTTCCGGCGAAATGGCGGAACGAATACCGGCAACGCGCGTGCTGGCGGGCTCCGAAGCCTCGAGTGGTTCTCGGCAACAGTCCGCCCCCTCGAGCGCAAAGGGCATTCCGCTTAGAAAATTCGGCCGCCATGACGTGCAAATCTCCGCACTGGGCTTCGGCGGCCACCATCTTGGTGACGCCGCCGATCAAGCGACCGCAGTCCGCATCGTCCAGGAAGCCGTCGACGGGGGCATCACTTTCTTTGACAACTGTTGGGAGTACCACAACGGCAAATCCGAAGTCTGGATGGGCGGCGCGCTGAAGGGCCGCCGCGACAAGGTTTTTCTAATGACCAAGGTCTGCACCCATGGCCGCGACGGCTCGCTCGCCTCGCAAATGCTCGAACAATCCTTGCGTCGCCTGCAAACCGATCATCTC
>JBEKSZ010000168.1:0-12310 GCA_049516615.1 Candidatus Acidiferrum sp.
GGATATACCTTCACCTATCCGGCTCCTACGGCGCAGAGCGGCCTGAACGTTGCTTACGTCATTACCGCCGTGCCGCAAAAGATCGCGACCACCGGTCAACGCGGTTTCTGCTCCAGCCAGACGGCCGTCATTCAATATTCGACGGACGGAACAACCAACTGCACGCTGACCTTGCAGTAAATGGATCGAAGTGGAGTCCGCGGAAACGGGAACTCGAAGTTCCCGCTTCCCGGGCTCTTTTTCTTTGCTGTTTCGTCGCGTTCTAGGAGAGCAACAGCCCTCTAGCCAGTTCGATGGCTCGCGAGACCGTAGCCAGGTCCGGTATCTTACCGCGCGCAAAGTCCCGTGCCCCGCCGCCCTTACCACCTACTTCAGAGAAAACCCGTTTTAGCAACGCAGCCATATCCCGGCCCGCACCTCCATGCTGCGCGAACACCACATCGCCGCTGTCCGCGCCGGCCAATAACGCGATGACGTTTTCATGCTTCACCAAAGCCGCCGCGAAAAATCCAAGATACTCGGCAGGTAAGCTGGCGATGATGCGTCCTACAACCCGAGGCCCCGTGCCTTGATTCGAGTGAGTTTGCAGCGCTGCCGCCGCTTCGGCGGCAGCCAACTGCAGCAACGCTGCGCGCAGACTGGCAAAATGCGCGTCACGCTCCCCCAGCAATCGCCGGGCGGCGGTAACTGCCTCTTCCGGCGCACAATTCAGAACTTGCGAGAGCTCGCGGAGCCGGCGAAAATCGGCGCGCGCGAAGCGTTCGGCCCGCCCGCCGCAGACGAATTCGATCCGCCAATCCTGACGAATCCGATTGCGCCGGCGCACCAGCACCATCCCAATCTGGCCCGTCGAAGCCACGTGCGTTCCGCCGCAGGGCTGCAGATCCGCGCCGGTGATCTCGATGACGCGCAGAATGCCTTCGCGCTGCACCTGTTTGCGCACACCCCGTTCAGCCAACTGTTCGGCAGTCGCATAGCGCACCGTGACCGGCCGATTCTCGAAGATGATCTGGTTCGCGGAGCGCTCGGCGCCCTGCAGCACTTCTTCGGAAGGCTCCGGCCCACGCAAATCGATCGTCGACAGTTCTTCACCCAAGTGAAAGGAGACCGTCGGAAGGCCAAAGCGCTCTTGCAGCATGGCCGAGAGCAGGTGCTGTCCTGTGTGTTGCTGCATGTGATCGAAACGGCGGTTCCAATCGACGCAACCGGCCACCGAGCCGGCGTCTAAAGGCCGGTCCACAATGTGAACGATGTCCTCGCCCTCATCGCGAACCTCAAGGACGGTGCTATCGCCAAGCTTGCCGACGTCGTGCGGCTGGCCGCCCGAAGAGGGGTAGAGTGCGGTACGGTCAAGCACCACGGCCCAGGACTGTTGCATGCGCCCAGCGCTTACATCCGGAGGAATGGCTTCGCAAGTTAGGACCTTGGCGGTGAAATCACGCTCGTAAGCGTTGTCATAATAGATGCGGTGCGTGGCCATGAAGAGGAAATTCTAGCACAGGGTGTTTGGCCGTCCGGACAGGGTTAGCGGCGCACAGGAATTTGTGTTCGAGACGGCACATGTGGCGGCGCAGCATCCCATAACAGGGTAAAATAGAGATATGGCCGTACGACTGATTGCCCTGGACATAGACGGAACGCTGCTCGACAGCCGCTGGCAACTGCCGGAGGCCAATCGTCTGGCTGTCAAGGAAGCTGCCCGCCGCGGCATTGAAGTGGCACTTGTCACCGGCCGGCGCTATGACTTCGCTATGCCTGTGGCCCGCGAACTGGATGCCCCCATTACCATGATTGTCAATAATGGCGCGCTGGTGCGCTCACACGATGGGAAAACGCACCTGCGCTACGTGCTCCCTCTAGAGACTGCGCGGCGCGTGCTGCAACTCACCATCCCATGGCGCGACGGAGCGGCGCTGATTTTCGATCGCCTGAATGAAAACCAGCTGATGCTTGAGACGCTCGACCCCAACGATACGATGCGCTACTCCTACTACTCGCGGAACCGCGATTTCATCGGGGTGGCCAAACCGCTGGAATCCTGCCTCACGGAAGATCCCATTCAAGTGATGTTCTCCGGCCCGGTGGCGGAAATGCGCAAGGCCGAAGCGCTGCTGCGCGAAGCGCCTTTGGCGGCGGAATACACGCTGGCGGTCACGGTTTACGAACACAAAGATTTCGCGATGATCGACGTGCTTAATCCCATCTCCACAAAGGGTGTCGCCCTGGCCGAATGGGCGGCCTTACGCGGCATCGCCCGGGAAGACGTGCTGGCCATCGGGGACAATCACAACGACCTCGAAATGCTAACCTTCGCCGGCATTGCCGTAGTCATGGGCAACGGGGTTTCCGCATTAAAGGGCTTTGGCTGGCATCAGACGACATCGAACGACGAGGGCGGGGTGGCCGCGGCCATCGAGCATTTCGCCCTGCGCGAGGCGGCCTCATGCGCGTAAGCGGCACTGCGCTTATGGCCTTGGCGGTTTTGTGCGCCGCGGCATGCGCCGCACACGCGGACAACGTCGTGCTGAAGAACGGACAGCGCCTCAACGTCACGGGCTATCAACTGGTCGGCGACAAATACCGTCTGCAAATCGCCGGAGGCGTCGTAGAAGTTTGCGCAGACGAAGTGGCGGCTATCGAGCCGGAAGACACTTTCGCACCGCAAGCGACGGCCGCGGCGCCCAGCAAGCTGAATTTTCGCGACCTGGTGGAATCTTCCGCGGCGCGCTACCACGTGGACGCGGACCTGATTAGCAGCGTAATTGCCACGGAATCCAATTTCAACGCCAAGGCCGTCTCGCGCCAGAATGCCCGCGGCCTGATGCAACTCATGCCGCAAACGGCGGCCAAACTCGGGGTGCACGATATTTTCGATCCCCAGGAAAATATCGACGCCGGAACACGCTACCTCGGCAACCTGCTGCAACGGTACCGCAACGACCTGGCGCTCGCGCTCGCGGCCTACAATGCAGGCCCAGAAAGAGTCGAGCGGTACGGCCGAGTGCCGCCCTTTGCCGAGACGGTTTCGTATGTTCGCAGGGTCCAGCGTACCTACAGAAGCAACAAATCCACGGGCCCCGGCGGGAGCAGTTCTGCGGCATCGAGTGCCAACATCACCGACGCGGATCTCTCAGGCCTATTCGTCAAGGCGCCCCAGCCGAAGTTGCCCTAGCCAAAGTCGCGCTGCCCGGCGAAAACACGCGTGACCCAAGGGGAGAGTACGAGCGACGTTCTTGCCGGGCAGGTCTGTTTTTCTGAGGCAGGCGGATGCTTATTGCTGGGGGGGCGGTTGCGTGGGCGGTGATGCGGGAGGCGGCGTGCTGCCTGGCGCACCGGAAGCCGGCGTTTGGATAAACGGGCTTTGTTGTCCCGCTGGGGTGCCGATTCCCGCGGCACCGGGCGCATTCAGTTGCTGGATGGCCGCCGCCTGGTCCTTGGCCGGATCCCATACAAATTCAAACACCAGATAGTTTTTGGCTTTCTGGTAGACCTTGATGGAGTGTTTGTTGATCTTGCTGCCCACACCGATGATGTTACCGCCGATGATCGTGGGCGCATCGCTTCCGGCACCGGCCGGAGGATTCAGCATGGGATCCGTGGCCGGGTCGTAGGGCTGACCGTTATCTGTCGCGCCGGGAACTCCCGCCGCTCCCGCATTGCCAAATGCTCCGCCCCCTGCCGCCGGCGCGCCAAAGCTTGATGTTGACCCGAAGCTCGAGGTCGATCCGAAGCTGCCGGAGCTTCCCGAAGAGGATGTGCCCGTGCTGGCTCCGGCCACCGCCGCGGCTGAAGTTCCAAAGCCCGCTGCCCCAGGTACCTGCAAGTTCTGCTGCGGCTTGAGGCTGCCAATCAACTGGCCCGCCGGACCGACGTAAATCAGGCGCCAACTGCCGTCTTCTTTGTTCATCGGGTCTTTGTAGGCGGCGCGCATGAAGCGTATCGTGCCCGTCTTCGCTTTGCTGAGATCGTCGAGGGAAGTGGGATATTTTCCGAGCTTGCGGTAGTACATCCTGATGCCGCGGATATATTGATTGCCGCGCCAAATCATTTCCTCTTCCTGGCGCCGTCGCCCCTCGGTCAATATGTTAGGGACCACCGTCATGGCCGCGGCGGCAAGGGCGGCGACGAAGAACATGATCAGAATCAGCGCGTAGCCTTCTTGACGGCTGGTTCGGCCAGGCCCCTGCCGTACCGGGCGCGCTCGCCTGCCTGGTGCGTGAAGTGAGGCTGGAAGCTTCATGCTGGCGGTGAAGTGACCTTGTCGGCGTCGAGTGCTTTGGTGTTGCGCAAGCCGGTGGAAATATCCTGGAATTCAAGGTTACCGTTGTTAACCTGAACGATGCGATAGCGGCCGAGCACGGTATCGCCCTCTCCGACGACCTGCACTTCGCCGTCGACGGTGAGAAACGCGCGGCGCGCGGTGCCGTTCGGAACCGTGCCGTAACCAAAAAAGCTGACATTGCCGGGCCAGGTCGGCGGCTGGGGTGGCGGTTCTTTTAACGGCCCCTTGGGGCGGTAAGGCAGCTTGGTGTTTTCAGCGATCTTGTTCGGGCCGCTTGCCGCGTCCAGAGGCGCTGCCTGCAAGCTGAAAGGGTTTCGTCCGTTGCTCTTGTAGTCGGTTTTCCGCGCGTGGTCGATGCCGCCCCAGTGTAATTCGGGATTTTCCACTGGCAGGGGCTGATAGTTTTGCGCCACGAAGCCGGGGTTGACGACGCCGGCAATTGTAGGCTTGCCGCCGCTTTGCCCGAACCACACCAGCAAGGCCACCACGACGAGCACGCCGAGAATCACGAGTTGTTTCTTCTGCTTCATTTATGCCAGCCGGAAATAGGTTTTCATATGCAACACCACGCGCACCGGACCATTGCCGGTATGACTCTGGGAATCCCCAGTTACGGAAAGCGCGTCGACCTCGTAGAGATTTTCCGAACGCTGCAAGGTATTCAGGAAGCGCACCACGCTGACGTATTCGCCGGTCACGGTCGCGTCCATGTCCACCACATCCATGTTGCGACTGGGAATGCCTTTTTGCTTAAAGCTCAGATCATCGATGCGTAACGACGCTTTGTCAGCCGCGGCTCCAAGTTCCGTGGAAATGGCCGAGTACCCCGAACCGGCCAGCTTCAGCGAATGCTCGAACTTGTCGCAATCTTGCTGTGTCGCAGGTATCTTTTCGCGGATGGACTGAGCGCGGCGAATGTCCGCGCGCAGGAGATCCAGTTCCTTACGTTCTTGATCAAGTTGTTGCTTGGGAGTATGCGGAGAAGAAGCCAGCCGCCAGCTATAGGCTGCCAGCGCAAGGTCAGCCGCCACCAGGAGCCCCAGACCGGTCAGGATCAGACGCTTTTGCAATGCGAAGTCTCGGGGCATCAAGTCCTCGAATACACGACGTTGAGTTCCAACGTTTCCTTGTCCGCAGGATCGCCGGTCAGCGCCGCGTGGTCGCTGACCAACTGTACATCGCTGAATTCCCGGGACTCCTCGAGCGCGCGAATAAATTTCAGCTTGGCTTCTTCGCTGCTCGTGCCGACTTTGATCTTCACGGTGACCCGGCCCTTCACCTGCTGGGGCTCGATGCTGAGCAGGCGCACGCCGCCCGGCAAAACTTTTTCCAGGTCCATGAACATAAGCGTCCAATTGAAGCTGCGGGCATCGATGATGGAATTGAGAAACGCGGAACGATCGTGCAACTGCTTGTTTTCGGGCTTGTCGAAGAATCTCTCAAGCTCGACGCGTTCCGCGACGCTGGCGGCCAGTTTCTGCCGTGTGTCCTGCGCTTGTGCGCGGAATTCCGAGTCCGCCTTGCGTACCCCGTAGACATGCCAGCCCAGAATCAGAAACGTCAGGCCCGCAACAAAAGCCAGGAGGCCCGCGCCGACGATAAAGCGCCGGTGGGTCAGGAGCGGTTTCGTCGCAAGATTTAGCCGTACTCTCATCTCTGGTGATCGCTCTCCCGAACTTCGTGTACCCGTTCTCCGCGGGCTCGCCCAAAGCCGGGCCCTAGAAAAGACTTCTAGCTTCGATGCAGAACCCAGCCAACCAGTCCTTCGAGCTCCCGGTCGGTCAAGGGCTTGGCGTCCTCCGGCAAGCGGCCGTCGGCCGCCGCCATTTGCATGAGCGAGCGCACCTCGCAGTGAAATTCATCCTCAAGGGGACGCACGAATTCTGGCAGCCGCGTGCCTAGTCCGGCGACGCGCACGGATTGAATGCCTTCCTGCCAGGTGTCCTGGTAATAGGCGGCAACCGGGTAAATCTCTTCGAGCAGCATTTCGGGAGTGAGATCGTTGCCCCGCGCCGGCAATTCCGTGCAGCGGTAGCCGCGCAGGACGCCTTCGCGGACGATGGCTGTCGTCAGCGACGAGCCGGAAATTCGCGCAAGCAGCGTAGGCTTTTGTTCGTCGAGGAGCGCTACCGCGGCCAGCGAAGAGTTCAACACCACCCCCGGAAAAAGGCCGGCGCCTTCGGCCAGTCCTTCATACTCACGGATGATGCGCAAGCGCGCGAGCGCGGTGACCACGTCCACGCCCTCCTCGTGCGGTGCCTGGCGCATGTAGGAAATCAAGGTCTCATCGGCTTCAAAAGGCACGCTTTTTTTCAGCTTCCAGCGAAGCATGGGAAAGGCTTCGGCAGGGGAACGCGGAAACTGATCGAAATGCTGGAGAAATACGCGGATGACGGGGTCCGGCAGAATCAACGCGATGGATTCGTCCTTGGCGCGCAGACGCTCAAAGATGTTCTGGACCGCGGTTTTTACCACCGCAGGATTGGCGATATTGGTTTCCACTGCAGAAGGCACCAAAGCGCCGTCTGGCAGTTCTTCGACGGCAAAACCGTCCAGCGAGCCATGGCGCGTCCAGCGCGCACCGGCCACACGATTCGGAGCAAACTCGAGCGCCAGCGGCGGATGCGCACTGGCGTCCAGCCAGCGCGTGACTTTGCGCACGAGTTCGCTCTTGTAAATTCCCTGACGAAACGTAGCCGTAGTCGTCGACGCCATGTCTATCCTGAAAATCGCTCGCCCGAAAAGCCGGCCGCGCAAAATCTAGCTGGCCAGCGTTTCTTCGACGAAGGTCACCTTGTTAATCTCTTTCACGCTGGTCGAACCTTCGCGGATCTTGTTGAGGCCGCTTTCCCGCAGTGTAACCATGCCCTCTTCGCGTGCCACGCGCTTGATTTCCGATGTCGGCCTTCGATCCACAATCATTTCACGAATGCGGTCGGTCAGGTCCAGCAGTTCGCAGATGGCCGTGCGCCCATGGTAACCGGTGCCGGAACACTCGAGGCATCCGGCGCCTTCGGCAAAGACCACCTGGCCCCAAATGGTGGGGTCGAGGCCCGCTTCCTTCAGTTCTAGAGCAGTATATTTCTTAGGCTTTTTGCAGTTGGTACAGATGACGCGCACCAGGCGCTGGGCCATGATGCAGTTGAGCGCGGAGACGAAGTTGTAGGGTTCGACGCCCATGTTGATGAAGCGCCCGATGACATCGGTAACGTTGTTGGCGTGCACCGTGGTGAACACCAAGTGACCGGTGAGCGCGGACTGAATGGCGATCTGCGCAGTTTCCTGGTCGCGGATTTCGCCGACCATGATCTTGTCGGGGTCGTGGCGCAAAATGGAGCGCAACCCGCGAGCAAACGTTAGGCCTTTTTTCTCGTTCACGGGGATCTGGGTGATGCCGCGCAACTGGTATTCGACGGGGTCCTCGATGGTGATGATTTTGTCTTCGTCGGACTTAATTTCGTTGATGGCCGCGTAGAGCGTGGTGGTTTTTCCCGAACCCGTCGGTCCGGTAACCAGTACCATGCCGTAGGGCTCGCGAATGTAACGGCGGAATTTTTTCATTTCGTCCGCGGAGAAACCGACGACGTCGAGACTCAGGTTTGTGAATTTTTCCGAGAGCGTTTCCTTGTCCAGCACGCGGAGCACCGCGTCCTCGCCGTGGCTGGCGGGCATGATGGAGACACGCAAGTCGATGAAGCGGCCCTTGTATTTGACACGGAAGCGGCCATCCTGGGGCACGCGGCGCTCGGCAATGTCCAGGTCGCTGAGCACCTTGATGCGGGAGATCAAGTTGGAGTGCCACTCTTTGGACATGTTCTGCATGGCGTATTGCAGAACGCCGTCAATACGGTATTTGACGGCCACTTCGCCGTCGCGGGCTTCAATGTGGATGTCACTGGCCCGCCGCTCGAGGGCGGTGAAGATGATGGTTTCAACGAGGCGGACTACCGGATTCTGCGCGGTGTCGCGCGTCAGGCGGTCGCCGGAAATGGTTTCGTCGCTTTCGGCGTCGTCTTTTGAGACTTGCAGGGTAAAGGCTTCGGTGGCTTGCTCGAGGACGCGCTGGGACTGCTCGGTGCGCTTCAGCAGGTCGTCGATCTGACGCTTGGTGGCGACTTTGATGGAGAGCTTTTTGCCCAGCAGCAGTGGAAGTTCGTCGCTGAGCAGCACCTGGCTGGGGTCGGCGACGGCGATGGACAAGCTGTTGCCGTGCAACTCGAGGGGCACGAAAACGTAGCGGAACATCAGTTCGGCGGGAATGGCGCGGAACAGTTCGGGGTCGATCCGCTGCTCGGTAAGGTCCACAAACGGGCAGCGGTATCGTTGCGCGAGTTTGCGCGCCACTTCCCGCTCGTTTTCCTGCGGTTCCTGGAAGCCTCCGGCAGGCAGGTTGTGTTCGGTCGTTGCCATTGGAATCCTTACTGTCCCCCCGTCGCTGAGAACGAGAAGATGGGCAAATAGAGTGAGATCAAGATGAACGCCACCAACAGGCCCATGAATACCAGCATAAGCGGCTCGATGAGCGATACCATCGCGGAAAGACGGATAGCCACTTCGTCCTCATAAAAAATCGCCACGCTGGTGAGCATTGGCGCCAATGCGCCGCTCGACTCACCCACTTCGATCATGTCCAAGGCGAGATCCGGCATGACCCCTTTCGACGCCAGCGCAGCATGCAGAGATTCGCCTTCGCGCACCATCTGGGTGGTTTCAACGACCGTGTTACGCACGAGCTTGCTGGTAATGGCATCGGAGGCGGTGGTCAAGGCGGCCACCAGCGGCGTGCCTCCCGTCAACAGGGTGGACAGCGTGCGTGAAAATTGCGCCACCTGGAATTTCAGCATGGTGTCGCCAACCACCGGAATCCGAAACTTCAAGCGATCGAAGGCCGCGCCGCCCTCCTCTGAACGCGACCATAGATAAATCAAAAATATCGCGACGAAGAAAGCCGCAATGCCCCCGAGCACCACATAGCGATAATCGACAGTGATGGCAATCAGCAACTGCGTAGGCCCCGGCAATTCCGTGCCCAAATCCTTGTACAGCAAGGCAAACTTGGGGATCACCACGGTCACCAGGTAGGTCACGATGACCGCTGCGACGCAGATCAGCAACACCGGGTACACCAAGCTGGCGATAATTTTTTTCCGCACGCCCGTGCTGACCTGCTGATAGGCAATGTAATATTCCAGGACCCCCGAGAGATTGCCGCTCTTTTCTCCGGCCAAAATCGCCGTGGAATACACTTTGGAAAATACACCGGCCTCGTCAACCGCTTCAGAGAGGGACTTGCCTTCCCGCACGCGGTCGCGGATTTGCGCCACTACCGGGCGCAGCTTGGGCGAGGCGGCGCGAGTCGACAGCAAGTCGAGCGCCCGAAGAATCGGCAGGCCGGCTTTGATGAGGGTGTTGAATTGCTGATTGAGAATCAGGAAATCCGACCCGCTAACCTGGCGCGCGCGCGAGCGGTTGGTGAACCCGCTGACGAGACTGTTGCGCGCCTGAACCGAGTAGACGTACAAACCCCGGTCCACCATTTTCTGGCGCGCCTCGTCCAAATTTCCCGCGGCCTCCACGTGCGAAAAGACTCGCCCGTTGGCATCCGCCACGCGGCACACAAACTCGCCCATGCCAGTAAGTTTACCTCAAGTAGGTAATATGCGGCGGAGGCGCGGATGGTTGGCCGTTACTATCCGGAAACGGCGCCTTATCCCTGTACCAATGGCCATATGTTTGTGAGGTTTAGGGGCCTACGGCACAGGTTGCCACGCTATTTCACCGGGTCTTTTTGCAGCGGTAACTCGCCGTTCAAAATCACCACGCCTGGCGGAGGGTGGAACTGGAATTGCGTGCTTGGAATGGGCGCGTCAAAGTTCCAGTTTTTGAAACGGAATTCGATACTGACCCCGCCCTTGCCTCCAACCAGCACGCGCAGCAACTCCCCGCTTTGCGGTGCGAGCTCGAGAAGTACGGCTGCGTCCTTTGCGGTCGCTGGCTGCCCGTCCGCCATCTGTTCGGCGGCGTTCCCGGGGTCTTGGCCACGCAGCTGGCAAGCCAACATCACGTCTCCGCTAAGGAGGGATCTTTCGCTAGAGGCCAGACTCACGTGGGAGCACACCCTGGAGACCTTCACGTCGCCTGCCAGCAGCGCCAGCGGTGTTCGCCAATCGGCGCTGTGCTTGGCGGGAACCTTGGTCACCGTGTGGTCCGCGGGCACGTAGAACCAGGCGCTTTTGCCATCGACGAGAAACAGGTTTTTTTCCGGGGCGTCATATTCCCAGCGCATGCGCGAAGGTCGCTGAAAATAAGCCGTACCCGCTTCGCTGCGAACCAGCTGGCCATTTTCGCTGTACAGCTCGAGGAACGTGGCGGACGAGGTTCGTGACAATTGATAGCGGTTCTGAAATTTGGCGATATATTGCGAAAGCTCATCCCCGGCAAACACGCCGTTGCCCACGAGGAAGGCCAGGAAGAATCCCGCACAAAGCGTGGCGGCCCGTTTCACACCCTCATCCTACAGGGGCCTGGCCCGCGTTGTCGAAGTCCAAAGCGCGCGCCAGGGTCCTTTTGCGCTTCTGGCCATGAAAAAAGGGGAGCTTGCGGCTCCCCTTTTCCTCGAGGAAACCTTGCGGGGTGATTACTGCAAGGGCAGAGTGCAGTTCGTGGTGCCGTCCGTCGAATACTGAATGACGGCCGTCTGATCGGAGCAGAAACCGCGTTGAGCAGTGGTCGCGATCTTTTGCGGTACGGCGGTAATGACGTAAGCAACATTCAGGCCGCTCTGCGCCGTAGGAGCCGGATAGGTGAAGGTATATCCACTCTTTGCGCCGGAGGCCAGAACCGGGTCAATGACGCCGGTCGTGCCGCCGCAGAGTACCCAGGTGTTCAATTCCGAAAGCGTCGCGGAGTAGCCGATCTGAGGGCAAGCCGCAGCGTAGGTCACTTCACCGGTGTTGGATGGTGCGTACCGATCCGACTGCGGACGCCTCGTTGGCGGCCATCTTGGACTTGAGCAGGTTCGGAATTGCGATCGCCGCGATGATCAAAATGATCGCCACGACGATCAAGAGTTCGATGAGGGAGAACCCTTTTTGCTTCTTCATGATTGTTGTGTTGCCCTTCTCTTTCTCTTCTCTCCCAAGAGTGTTATACAAGCAAAAAACTTTGCGGAGAATTTCCGCAAAGTTTTCCGTCTCGACACCGCTCGACGAGTGTCGAAAGTCAAGTGAGCCGGGCATGGCCAGGCGGGCGCCGCGGGGTTACTGGAGGATGAGACTGGCGGCAGTTGCCGGATTTGATGGATCAAAGTGTGTGACATTGTTCTGATCCGAATAAAAACTGCGCTGCCCGGTAACCCCTCGTTGCTGGGGATCCGCGTTAAAGGTGTATCCATTGGAGGGCGCACCGGCAGTCTGAACATAGGTGAAGTTGTAGCCGCTCTTTGAACCGCTGGCCAGCGTGGCGTCGATGTATCCCCCGGCCGCCGGGCCAAGGTCCGCCAGGGCCACCGAAAAACCAATCAAGGGATTGGCCGAAGAGTAGGCAATTTCCGCGGTGTTGATCGAATGGATTGAGGAAACCGCGCTGGCTTCGTTGGCGGAGATCTTCGCGCGTAGAAGATTGGGGATGGCGATGGCTGCGATGATCAGAATGATGGCCACGACAATCAGCAGCTCGATCAACGAGAAGCCCCTGCTGGCTCTTCGCGTTGCTCCGTGTTGTCGAGTTGTGTTGCGCGCGATCATTTTGTTCCTCTTTTTGCCCGAGTCCTTTTTTTTATAAATTCCTACTTTTTAAAAAAAAGGGGAGCTTGTGGCTCCCCCTTTCTCTAAGTGCAACTCCCGCAATTTACTGCAAGGTCAGCGTGCAGTTGGTCGTTCCGTCAATCGAGTACTGAATGACGGCGGTCTGGCTGGAGCAGAAACCGCGTTGACCGGTGGTCGCGATCTTTTGCGGCACGGCGGTAATGACGTAAGCAACGTTCAGGCCGCTCTGCGCCGTAGGAGCCGGATAGGTGAAGGTATATCC
>JBEKSZ010000169.1:0-12297 GCA_049516615.1 Candidatus Acidiferrum sp.
GCGCTTCGATCACTTCAAATCCTTTATTCATCATGGTAGCGGAATCGATGCTGATGCGGTTCCCCATCCGCCAATTCGGATGAGCAAGCGCCTGTTCCGGTGTCACACCGGCCAGTGACGCGAGCTTGGCCTTCCTAAACGGCCCGCCGCTGGCCGTCAGCACCAGGCGCCGCACCTCGCCGCAAGTGCCTCCACGCAGACACTGGTGAACCGCGTTGTGCTCGCTATCGACCGGCAGTAACTCTTGCCCTGCCTGCTTCGCCGCAGCCATCACCAGCTCGCCTGCTGCGACAAGCACTTCCTTGTTCGACAGCGCCACACTTTTGCCCAACTTCACGGCCGCGTAGGTCGCAGGCAAGCCCACCACGCCCACCGCCGCCGACACCACAACATCCGCGAGCCCGTGGGTAGCGACGGCCATCATTCCCTCGGCCCCGTGATGAATCGCGGGGAGCGGCGAGACCCCCGAATCGCGCAGCTTTGCGGTTAATTCCGCGGCTTTAGCAGCGTCCGCGACCGACACCAGCTCCGGGTGGTGCCGCAAAATCTGGACCGCGAGCTCGCCAAGGTTGCTCCCGGCCGCCAGCGCCACAATGGCGAACCGCTCCGGCAGGGACTCGACCACGGACAAACACTGCCGCCCAATCGATCCCGTCGAACCCAATATGGCAATTTTCTTCACGAGCTTGCGGCCAATCCTTCTCTAAGGGCCGCCGCATGCGGCGCCCCAGCTTGTCCGGGTGCAAAACTTCAAGGGGTGGAGCTCTGTTCCTCTGCCTTCCCGGAAGACCCGCTTACGGCGTAGGCGAGTACAGCAAAATCCAATAGTACCAGACAACCGGAAACGCCAAGATCAGCGCATCGATCCGGTCCAGCACCCCGCCATGCCCCGGCAACAGCGCACCCGAATCTTTCACCCCGGCACTCCTCTTGTACGCCGACTCCAGCAAATCCCCCACCTGCCCAGCGATATTTCCCAGCACTGCCATGCCCATCAAGAACCCCACCGGCGCGTGCAACCACCGCCTAAATATCACGCCGACCGCCACAGAAGCGGCCAGCCCTGCCAAACTTCCTTCCCAGGTCTTCTTCGGCGAAAGATGCGGTGCCAACGCATGGCGCCCGAAGGCCCTTCCTGCGAAATAAGCCCCCGTGTCACCGGCCCAGGTAATCACCAGCGCAAACAAAAGCAGCCACGGCCCGTACTCCCCCCAACCATGCAATCGCACTGCATAGGTCAGCGGGAACGCCACCAAAAGCAGTCCGCCAGCGCTAATCCCCGCCGCGGGAAGAGTCTCAACCAGCGGCCGCTTGCTGAACATGGTGATTACCGCCAAGCCCAGCACAAATAATAAAAAGCCTTCCTCCGGCCGCGGAAATATTCGGTACACCACCCATCGCAGCGGCGCCGGCACGCTAAACCCGCCAAAATCCCCCGGCCGCACTACGCTGGGCAACCACTGCAAAAAAAGCACCGCCAGCCCACAGAGCACCGTCCAAACCCGATGCGCTCGCCAGCCAATCGCCTCCCCCAGCGCGAAATACTCGAGCAGCGCCACCACCATAAACAAGCCTGTCCCGATGGCCACGAGCAACGTGGATCCCCAAATCACCAGCCCGACCACGAACGGTATCAACACCAGCGCGGTAACCACTCTCTTCCAAGTCATCCGTCAGCGTCCCTCGCAATACCTCTACTATCGCACGGCCGCGCTCATCGCTTGTAGGGGCACGGCATGGGCGATTTTTTCGGCCGAAGCCCGGAGTTGCCGGGGTCTGGTGGCGGGCCTACTCAAACGAATGATTGCAGCTGGTGTGGTTTATCGCTGACAGATTCCCGCGCTGTCTTCACGGCCGCGCATAATACCCCTGGCGCGTACGCGCCGTTACCCCGGGCTTCGCGACGTGGATTTCGATATGGTGGTATTCCCGCGGCTGGTCGCCGCTCGCAGGAGAAAACGATACCTCGTAGTAAGTGGCGGTATCCGCCACGCACTGCCGCAAGAGTGCCGCGATGTCGTTGCTCGGCTGGAAGGCCACCCCACCGCTCTGCGTGGCGAACACCTGCAATGCCAAATCTCCGGGCAACGTTCGGTTGGCCTTGCTGACTCCTTTTACAAAATCCTCCCAATAGAATGTGCTGAACCCCGCGGCACCGGCGCCTCGCGGATCGACGCTATACAGGGTTACGCCCGCCTGTCGCAGTTGTGTTGACAGGCTCACGATATCCGAGAACAGTTGCTGTTGCTCGTTGCCGCTCATTTGCACGTTGGGTCCTGAGAGCAACGGCCAGCCGGGAGAAACCCACAAAATGATCTTGCGGCCGGGACGCGTCGCCGCATGGGCGATCAGGTCCCGCAAAGTCTTGAGGGAAAGCTCGAAGCGTTCCGCCGCGCCATAGAATCCGGCGGAGCGGCGGATGTCACGAAGGCCGATGACCAACTGATCGAGCGAGGTACTAAGCGCGTTGCCGTCGCTTGAGAAGCCCTCCTGTATTTTCGTCCCGGTATCGGTGAAGATCGCCAAAGTCATTGGGTGCGCCAAGTGCCCGCCCTCGTCGCGCAGGAACTTGTCAATCTCCTCGCGTTCGTAGGCGACCGTCTGGAACGGGGTGTTCACCGCATCGATCACCAGAACCGTCTCAATGGGCTCTTGCCTCCCGTCGACCGCCCGGAAGGAATCAATCGTCTGCGCGACTTTGTTATCCAGAACCGTGAAGTCCTGCTGCGCGAGCCCGCTTACCGGCGCCCCAGACTTCGTAACGACCACCACATCCAGAATGATGCGGTCGTCGCCCAGCTTGGCAGCCGAACCATTTTGTCTGGCAGGGGCGCCATCGGGTTTAGCGGCCAAACTGCCTTGGCCTGCACGCGCGGCGTCTGCTGGGGCAGGCGCAGCGGTCGGCTTGGCCGGGACCGCCCTGCCCAGCGCGAGGGCAGTGAAAAGAAGGCCGCAACGCGCACTGATCAACATGAGTTCCACCTCTTTGCGCAAAGGGAAATCTGTAACGGAGGTCTTGTACGTAGACGCCACCAGCGCCGCCCGGGGGTACAAGCGAAACGCTCGCGCGGCTCACCGGCGCCCGGCATGCTTTTGGTTTCTCGCGGCATCCCGGAATGGGACCGTGCCGGTATGGTCGCGAGCTATTTGTGACTGAGCAAATACAAATCCGCATGCGCGTTGGGCCGCGCATACACGACCGTCGTCAGGTCCTCGCTAAAATCATACGCATTACCGCTGGCAATCAGGGGAAAGGCAAAAGGCAGCTTCAGCGCCACCTGCGGCGTTCCCAGCACCTTGCCGTCCTGCCAGTTCTGGCGGTAAATCGTCACATCTCTCGTCCCCGGCACCGCGTACGCAAACGACTTCCCATCCGGCGCGCGCACCAGTCCGAAGGTCACCACCCCGGGCACCAGCGGGGTGCAGGTTCGCGACGGCACGGAAAATCCGTAAATCCCCCGTTTATCTCCCGAAGCGATCTCCGTCAGCAGATACTCTCCGCCCGGCATGGCTTCAAATGCCCACCCGCAATCTTCGACCAGTTTTTCCGCGGCGCCCCCGTCCAAACTCTGGCGCCACACCTCGAAGGTTCGCGGCCCTGGAGCCAAGTTGTTGATGTACAGCGCCTTCAGGTCCGCGCTCCACATCACGTTCTGCAGCGTCCCGTGCGTCCACTCCATCGTCCGCATGCCACCGCCATCGGCTCCCACCAAATGAATCTGTGTGGGCTTGCCGGACTCTTCGGAGACGAAGGCGAAATGAAAATTGTCGGCGGCCCACGTCGCCGTTGCCAGCGTCCCGGAAGGCGCGATCTTCACCTTGTTCCCACCGTCAATATCTTCGACCCACAGTTCGTTGCGATCCCGCGCCGGGATGGTGATATACATCACCCGCTTCCCGTCATGCGACAGCGCGGGCTGTGTGGCATTCTCCGCTGCAATGTCCGTGGACTGTTTGGTCTTGGTGTTGTAAGCCGTCAGCAATCCCGACGACTTCCCGCTCACCACATACAAGCCTTTCCCCGCGGGGTCCGGCATCGGCCAGGCGTCCGGACCGGTCCCGAACGTCATCTGCGCCAGCGACTTATCCTCCGGCGTAAACTTCCAGATATTCGTCAGCCCGTTCACCGTCTTGCTGAGCAGTACATACTTCCCGGCTTCTCCCCACACCGCGTCCCGTCCCTCGCCCTTCACTTCCCCGAGGTCCTCCGCCGTCCTTTTCTCCAAATCCGCCACGTAGGCGTGGAACTGCTCGAGTTCCGAGACTCCGTTTTCCGTAATTACAAACAGGTGTCGGCCGTCCGGATAGGGCAGAATTCGCGAAACGGGGAGCGGCGAGTCGAGCGAACACACCTGTTCCTCTCCCATCCCGTCGCGATTGGCCTTAAATATCGCGCGGGTGCGCTCTTTTGTGAAGTAAATCGCCTTGCCATCGGGCGAGGGCGTCAAGGAATGGCCCGCCACCACTCTCCGGGGATTTCCCCCGAGGGTCGGCACCGCCCAGCTCTCATCCGCTCCAAAAATCCGGGTGTAGTAAATCTCCGTCCCATCCGGAGAAAAGCTGGACACCACTTTTTCCCCCTCATCCTTGGTCAATTGCAACGGCTCGCCGCCCGACGCCAGCATCACGAACACCTGCGCGACGCCCTCAGCCTGCGAACTGAACGCCACCGTGTGCCCGTCGGGCGCCAGGCTGGCATTACGCATCGCCTTGTCCCAGTGGCTGATCTGCGTAATCTTCATCGGCTCATCGGAAAGCGATTTACCACCGCTCAAAAAATGATACGCCGCCCCTGCCGCCGCAATCGCCACCACCCCCGCAATTCCCGCCCACAAAAACTTCTTGCTCCCGCTGGGCGCAGGAACCGCCGCCACTCCCGTGCCAGTCTGCCCGGCAATCCCGCCAGTGCCCGCACGGAGCGATCCGCTCGACCCCGCACCCTCCGCCATCCCCCCAGAAATCTGCTGCGCCAGGGCGCTCCCCGAGGCCCTGACGCGCCCGGAATCGGTATCCCTACGCAGGCGCTTCAAATCCGTGTGAATATCGGCGGCCGTGCGGTACCGCAAATCGCGATCTTTCTCGATCGCCTTGTTGATAATCCGCTCCAGCTCCGCCGGTGCCTCCGGATTTAGGCGCACCATCTCGGTAGGCGTCCCATCCAAAATTTCCCGAAAAATCACCCCAGAGGTATCCCCGCGAAACGGCAGCGTCCCGGTCGCCATCTCATACAGCACCGCGCCAAACGAAAACAGGTCCGTCCGCGCATCCAACTCTTTCCCGCGCACCTGCTCGGGCGACATGTAGGCAACCGTCCCTAGCGTGCTCCCCGGGCTGGTCAACTGCGCCGAGTCAATTTCCACTGTGCCCAGGGTGTTCCCGCCACCACCCCCGACCTTCGCCGACGAGGCCACCTTCGCCAACCCAAAATCCAAAATCTTCGCGTGCCCGCGCTCGGTCACAAATATATTGGCAGGCTTGATGTCCCGGTGCACGATCCCCTTGGCATGCGCCGCGTCCAACCCATCCGCCACATCAATCGCCAGCGCCAGCAATGTCTCCAATTCGAGCGGACGTCCGCCAATCGCATGCTTGAGCGTCCTGCCCTCGAGATACTCCATGGCAATGAAGGCCTTGCCATCCTCTTCGCCGATGTCGTGAATGGTGCAAATGTTGGGGTGATTTAAAGCTGAGGCCGCCTGCGCCTCGCGCTGAAAGCGCGCCAGGGCTTGCGGATCTCTCGCTACATCATCGGGAAGGAACTTCAGGGCCACGAAGCGGTGCAGGCGCAAATCCTCGGCTTTATACACCACGCCCATCCCGCCGCCGCCGAGCCGCTCAATGATGCGGTAATGCGAAACCGTCGACCCAGGTAGCGACGCCGGCTCTGTCATCGCAACGAATGCTCTGTCATAGGGTGCCGCCATTCTCAATCAGCACCCCACCCCAAGTCAACGCGCCGCCATTTTGGAGTTTTTAGGTGCGGTGTCTCGACAGCGCTTCGGCACCGTCAACTGCGCTCAACGCCTCGCCGATCGGCAGCACGTGCGGCGCATGCTTCTGCGCTCTGCGGCCATCAACGGCACGGGGCTGTCGAAAGAGTTGCCATGTCTCTGTTCGAGAACTTCAAGGGGTCAGTACTTGCAGTTCGGAAAGGGTGGGCCACTCGGACGCAGATTGTGTCGCTGGCAGTGGGCCTCACCGACTTCCCCTGGGGCATCGGCGAGCAGGCGACGCAGGAGATTGCGCGGACTCCCCTAGCGAGATTGCACTCGTCTAGGCAGTTGCTTGCGCGCGGCGTGTTAGGAATCGCAGAATCACAACCAGCGGCACGCAGAGGAGAATGAGCGAACTGGGCTCCGGGACGCCCGAGGATTGCCGTGGTGGTTTGACGAACCTCGGCGCGTGCAGCAGCTGGCCATCGAAGGCCGGTGAACTCCACAACTTTTTTGAGGGTGGTCGTTCTTTTTTGCGCGGCCTCCGGCAACTCGCCGTTCCGCAGCCGCCCAGCCATATGAGCAACTATCGCCCGGCGCCTACCATCTCCCAGATCCGCGCCAAATGGTGATCGTCATGCTCCGCCACGAAATATAAATGATCCACCAGGCGCATCGGCGTCTGCAAACGGGGATGCGGAATCGCCCGCCCAAATAACCCAGCATCCAATCCCTCGACGCGCGTCAGTAGCCGCCCGCGAGCCGCGCGAAACCCCGCCAGAATCTCCTCGACGGGGCGCCCGTTATGCGCCGCCTCATCCGTCTTCCGATTGCGCAAATCCGCCACCGCCATTGTGTCCCGCCCCTCCACGTAATCCTCCACGCGCGCCTGCCACAACTCCTCGAGATCCCACAAGTGTCCGGCATGCTCCTGGGCCGACCACGCACTGCCCTTCTTGCGAATCAGTCTCTCGCGCTCCGGCCCTCGCACCGTCTCCTCCAAGCGCGCCGGCGTCCCTCGCAGCCGCGCACACACGTTCGGCCAAACCTCCAGGCCGAACGGAAATGCAAACCTGCGCTCAAACCACGCCGGCACCTGGCTCATGGGAATCTCCAGCTCGATTTTTCCTCATTGCGGTCGAGGATGCCAGCGCCAAAGCTGGCTCGCGCCATTCAGTCCTCCCGATTGGCGGCTCCCGTCGGTAACTCGAACACACCGCTAAACGCGCCAGGCCCCTTCTCAGAAACCATAGCGAAACAAAAGGCTCTAAGCCCCCCGGATGAGGCGGATTCGCGGAACCCGGGGGGCAGCCCCAAAACGCCTCCGACAGGGCCAAAACGCGGCAAAGAACAAGCAAATGAAACAGGAGTCACTCGGCGCTCCCGCGCGCAGGAGGTTTTGCTTAGTCGCCCGCTCTTACGAGACTGTCGCTAGCACTTCGGGAATTCCACCGGCCCCATCTTTACCATCTCGCCGTCCGTTTCCACGCCGGTCGTACTTTCCGCCGGCGCCTTGTGCTAACTTCGCCTCATGAGCCGCCAATTCTTCCGGACCTCGACTACGTCGATAAAAACATGATCCCCGCGCACAAAGAGCTTCTCGAGGAATTGCAGGAATTCGCCGCCAGCGCGCCCTCCGCGCAAGCCCTCATGGAACGCATGGCCAACCGCCTACACGAAAAAATGACCCGCTACAATTGGGTGGGTTTTTACTTGGTGGATCCGGCGGATTCTGGCTTCTTGCTGGTCGGACCGTTCGTCGGGAGCTTTACGCCGCACGGGCGGATTCCCCTGAGCACCGGACTTTGCGGCGCCGCCGCGAGCAGCGGACAAGTTGTAGTCGTGCAGGACGTCTCGAAGGATCCGCGGTATCTTGCCGGGTCGGCGATGGTGAAGTCCGAGATCGTTGTCCCCATCTATGTGAACAAAAAACTCGCCGCCGAACTCGATATCGAAAGCTATTTCGCCGCCACATTCAGTCAACCGGAGCAGGAATTCGTCGAAGCCTGCAGCAAGGTGCTGGCCAACTATCTGACCAAGGCGGCGCCGGCCTGACGCCTTTTTGCGGCGGCCAAGCATGGCGCGTAGGCTCCGTCAATCTCAGTTTGAGAAGCAACGGCAGATTTGCTGAGATGCTGAGACCCAAACTCTTCAGCACCTTCTCTCCGCGCGCCGTGGCCGCAGCAGCACCGCTCTGCGCGGGGCTTCGCCGGATATCTTGCCAGCTGGCAGACAAACCTATGAAAGTACGCGCCTTACCTCCTCAATAAACCCGAAACAAGTAAGCTTTTTCTCCGAGATAACCTTCACCCCCGACGCCGAACGCCTCCGCCTCTTTTAAGGAGGTTTTGGAGGCCGCCTTGCCCTAATCATTTGTTCGCTTCATCGGCCCGTGTTGCAACGCCTCACATGACGAGGGAGCTTTACGACAAGATGCGCCCGAAAATCCTGATTGTCGATGACTCGGTCACCACGCTGTTGCTCGAAGAGATGCTCCTGAAAAAGTACACCACCTTCGAGGTGGTGAAGGCCCGCAACGGCCAGGAAGCCGTGAAGGCAGCCCTCGCTGAGCAGCCCAGCCTGATCCTCATGGACGTGATCATGCCCAAGATGGACGGCTTCGCGGCGTGCCGCGAAATGCGCCGCCAGGAGAAACTGCGCAACGTTCCGATCATTCTGGTGACCAGCCGCGGCGAGCCGCAAAATGTCGAGGAGGGCTTTGCGAGCGGCTGCAACGACTATCTGACCAAACCCATCGAGAGCCAAGAATTAATGCAGCTGGTGAATGGCTATCTCGGAGTCGAACAGCAGGACGCGAAATGAAAAATCGGGAAATTCTCGCCGAGCAACTGCAGACCCGCTCCCGCGATTACTTGCGTCGCTGCCACGAAACCCTTCCGTCCGCGGAACGCCACACCATCTGGACCAGGCTTTACGCGGCCAGCGAGCGGCTGAGCATGGCCGTGCGCGAAAACAACATTGCCGAGGCGGTAATCGAAATCAGCTCAAATCTTCTGGGCTGCGAAGAAATGGCCATCGTGCAATTACACGCGGACACGAAACTCATGACCTTCCTGGCGGCAGTGGGAATATCCGTAAGGCAACGCCAGGCTCTGCAGTCGCAGTTCAGCAGGGTCGCGGCAGAGATTAACCGGAATCAGGTACGCCTCGTGGACAAGAGGATTGCCGGAGACGAATTTCTCGCAGGCATCGGAGTGCGCGCTTTGGTTCCCCTCACGCAGGGTCAGTCCGCCGCTGGAGCAATCGTATTCTTCAACCTTCTTCCGCAGAGGAAATCTTTCGAATCTGGCGACCGCGAACTCCTCGGATTGCTTTCCGTTTACGTGGGCCCGAGTCTTTTCGGGCTTGAAAGAGTCGGAGTAACCACACATGAGCCGTCTTGAGGAAGCATTGAAGACGCGAGCGAAAACAGTGGAAGACCGGGATCAAATCGCCCGCCAGCTCAGCAATGCCGTGGTCAAGTCGGTTTATCTCCACCCCGGGGAAATGTACGCATCCCCGGAACCAGCAAATCTCACGATTATCCTGGGTTCTTGCGTGGCGGTTTGCATCTTTAACCCGCGATTGTCGATTGGAGGCGCAACGCACTATTTGCTCGCCACACCCGCGGGAAAGCCGCAGGCTTCCCCGCGTTACGGAGATATGGCCATCAATACCTTGCTGCGCGAGTTGCGGCAACTGGGCAGCCGGAACAAAGACCTTCGTGCACACGTTTATGGCGGTGCGCGCATGCTGCAAACCATACGCGGTAATGCGCAAGAATCGATCGGCGACAAGAATGTACAACTGGCGCTGCGCATGCTCTCGGAAGCAGCGATACCGATCGACAAGCGGGATACCGGCGGGCGGAAAAGCCGCAAGGTCACGATGCGGACCGACACCGGATCCATGTCCCTCACGCTGGTCGGAAACTGATATGGAAATCCAACGCGATATCATTTTGAACAGCTTCCTCGTCGAGAGCCAAGAAGGCTTCGCGCAGATGGAAGAGGCCATCCTCGAATTGGAGACGCGTCCGGAAGACGGCGAGCTGATTCAGAATATTTTTCGCGTGGTCCACACGGCCAAGGGAAATGCCAGCATCCTCGAACTAGCGAGCCTGCATTCCTTTGCCCACGCTTTCGAGAACCTTCTCGATGAGCTTAGAAACAAGAATCTGGCGGTGACGCAGGAAATCATCAACCTGATGCTGGCCGGGCTGGACATTCTGCGGGAGATGACCGCAGGCGCTGCCGACGGTCGCGACGAAATCGGTGCCCCGGCCAAGAAACTGCTGGCGCGGATTTCCGATTGCCTGGCGAGTGGCCCGCAATCCCCGAGCCGGAAACCCGTCAACGACAATGAGCCCGCTGCGGCCGGGACAGCCAAGACAGCTCACGCGAGCGATGCGCTGCGGACGCTCCGCGTCGAAGTCAGCAAGCTCGACCGTTTGCTGGATCTCACCGGAGAAATTGCCGTTGCGCGCGGTCGAATTGCACAACTGCTCGAGAATCCGGTCCAGGCGGATGTTACCGCCATTCGCGAAGCCTCCCGCATCGCCGATTCCCTGCATACAGAACTTCAGGAAACGGTATTGCGGACACGCATGGTCTCGGTCGGTCCGCTGTTCCGGCAGTATTCCCGAACGGTCCGGGATTTGGCCAAGTCCCACGGCAAGCTGGCGCGCCTGCAAATTGAAGGCGAAGAAGTGGAAGTAGACACCTCGGTGATCGAACACCTGAAAGATCCCGTGCTGCACATGATCCGAAATGCGATTGACCATGGAATCGAGCCGCCCGCCATTCGCAAACGCAAGGGCAAGAGTCCTTCGGGAACGGTGCTGGTGCGAGCAGCACACCAAGCAGCCAGCATCGTGATTGAAATATCCGATGACGGAAGCGGATTGAGCCGGGAACGAATTTGCGACGTGGCGCGCAAGCGCGGCCTTGTTGCGGCACCCGAAAAGCTGGCCGACCACGACCTTTTTCAATTGATCTTTGAAGCAGGCTTCTCGACCGCGAGCACCGTCAGCGACCTTTCGGGGCGCGGTGTGGGCATGGACGTGGTGCGCCGCAACGTTCAGGCACTACGCGGAAGCGTGTTCATCACCAGCAAGCCCGGAGCCGGCTCGACGGTTCATATTCGCCTTCCTTTGACGCTGGCCATTATCGACGGCTTCGGCGTCGGTGTCGGCGAGGACACCTACGTGATTCCCCTCGGTCAGGTCCTCGAGTGCGTCGAACTGCCGGCAAGGGAACGCAATTCGGGATACGGGAGCGGCGTGCTGGAGCTTCGCGGCGAACCGCTACCCTATGTCCAATTGCGCGAGCACTTTAAAAGCAGCGCCTCGCGCACGGCGCGGCAGAACGTTGTGGTCGTGCAACACGAGTCGCATCGGGCGGGTCTGGCGGTTGACCGGCTGTACGGCGCCACGCAAACGGTCATAAAGCCTCTGCCCCACGTGTTTAGGAATATCGCCGGGGTTTCCGGCTCAGCCATCCTGGGGAACGGACGGGTGGCGTTGATTCTCGACATCCCGGCCCTGCTGCAGGGTTTTGTGGCTGAAGCAGCAAGCGTGACGTGAGGGCCCGGCATACGGACACCCGGCAGCGGCCGGCGCCACAGAAATTGCAAGCGTTTTTGGGGGCCCGCACGACGAAGCAGTTCAAAACTGAGGAGCGAACCATGTTCTTGGGAAACCTGAAGATTGGAACGCGATTGGCGCTGGCCTTCGCCAGCTTGTTGGTCATGGTGCTCGGCATCATCGGTCTCGCGGTGGCGCGCCTGGAAGCACAAGATACGCTGCTCGGGAACTTTGCCAACGACCGCGTGCAACAACTGGTGATCACGCATAAATGGGCTAATTCCCTGCTGGAAACCGGCACATATATCCGCAATATCTACCTGCTCGACCACAACAGCATTGCAGAACAGCTCGACCATCTTAAGGAATTCAAAAAGCTGCGCGCGGGCTATCGCGCCGATTTGGTGAAGACCATCGACACCGAGCAAGGCAAGGAGCTGGTAAAGAACGTGATGGCGGCGCGCGACAGCTACGTTCCGCACGAGGACGAATTCATCCGCTTGCTCGAAACCAATCGCCTGGACGAAGCGAAAAAGGAGTTCACGGAAAAAATTATTCCGGAACAGGCAAGATATCTGGACGAACTCTACAAACTGATCGACTACGAAGTCGCGCAAACGGCCAAGGATCGCGACGCGGCAAGAGCAGGCTACACCCGCGGGCGCACCATCATTTTATCGATCGGGATTCTGGCCACAGGATTGAGCGGGTTTTTCGCCTTCTGGATCACGCGCAGCATCACCAATCCGCTGCAAACCGCCGTGGGAATCGCCAAGCAGG
>JBEKSZ010000170.1:0-12273 GCA_049516615.1 Candidatus Acidiferrum sp.
GATCGAACGTTTGGCTGCCAGTTTCACACGACGAGCACACACAAGTTCTTGGCTGCCTTTGACGCCGCTCATTGCCCGGCGACAGCGCAGCCGGGACGTTTCGGACGCAAAGGCACGATCAATTTAGTGCCGCTCTTTGCGTCGCTGCGCGAAGCCAAAGTCGAGACCCTCGCGTTTTACGTCAGGCCGCCTCACGACGAGGAGCTCACGTGCCTGCCGGCGCCGCGTGGAAAAGCACCGACCGGATTGTGCGGCTATTACGTTGCGCTGGTTACGACCGGCAAATCAAACTCCTGGGCGCTGCCTGCGGCCGTGGCCAGGTCCAGGTTCTTGCTGCCGGAGCAAGTTCCGCAGGTTGATTTTTCCTACGGCTACACCGACGCGCAAGTGCAGCACGCAGCAGGGTGTTTGCTGGTCGTGCTGCTGCTCCCGGTGCTGCTCACGATCTGGATGCGCCGGGCTGCCCTGCGCGCCGCGGAGCGCATCGCCGCCGGTTTGCGCACCTCGGAAGCGAAAGGCTCTTCGGGAACTCCGCATGACGACCGCGCGGGAATTTGGTTTGGCTATTGGCGATCGCTGAGTTGGCTGATGAACGGCGCGTTGCTGCTCTGGTGGGTGACCAGCGACGCGCTGCATCTGAACGGAATTCTCGCGGCGCTGATCTCTTGGGGGGATTCCGCCTCCTGGATTGCGCACAGTCTGCAGCGAATGATGTTCTGGCTTCCCCCGCTGGTGATTACCGTGTTGTGCCAAACGCTGTCGCATCCAGTACAGGCGCGCGTGCGCGGATTGCAGTGGACGCAGCGCGAAGTTCTGCGACAGTCGACCTGGAGCGTGGCCGCGAGCTGGTTGCCACTGTTGATGTTCTTGAATGGCATTCAAGAGTTACTCGGTGGCAACTCGCGCGCGGGCGTTTTGTGGATGGCCGCAGCATTTTTCGGACGCGTGTCCGCCGCGCGGCGTTCGGCGGCAGCCCAGGGGCTGACGCCGCAAGCGCTTACCTCCGGAGAACTGCGCGATCAGGCGTTCGCTATGGCCGCGAAGCTCGACGTGAAACTGCAGCAGGTGTACGTGGTGCGCACTGGAAAAGCACGCACAGCCAACGCCTCTGCGCGCAGCGGCAATAGCGTGTTGTTTACCGACACGCTGCTCGGAAATTTGAATCGCCGCGAGGTAAACGCAGTGCTAGCGCATGAGATGGCGCACCTCAAGAACCATCACCCCCGCAAGCTCGTGTGGGCCTGGATTGCCGGCATGTCGTTGTCCGTGGCCGTAGCGGTATTTTGCTCTTCGTCGCAGCTTATCCCGCATTCGCTCGGCTACGTGTTTCCGTTTGTCATCCCGATGGGTTTTGCCTATTTTTTTACACGACGCTTTGAGTACACCGCCGACCGCGAAGCTGTGCAACTGACCGGTGATGCCGAAGCGCAGATTACCTCGCTCGTGAAGCTGCATCGCTTGAACTTGATGCCGCTCGACTGGGGCAGACTGCAGGGCAAGTTCCTCACGCATCCTTCGACGAGTCTACGCGCGCACGCGATTGCAAAAGTCGGAGGCATTGCTGCGGAGCGCCTTCCGGAAATCATGAACCAAGCTTCGGGAGAAAACTGGAGCGAAGGTGATTTAGCCGCTGCGACGGCCCGGGCCGAGGCGGGAAGCGGTTTGGCGGCCCTGCAAGTCGATCCGGCCAGCCGGTCGCTCGAAGATTCGCCCGCAAATTCCTCCTGGATGAGGCGCGAAGCGACGGCCGCGGGGCAGTCCAGGGAAGCTCTGGCCGTTCTGGCTGCGGTGGCGACGAACGACGGTGGCGGAATGGCGCTGGCCACCGGAGCGCCGCTTGAAGACCAGGCCGAAGAAGCGGGCCAGGTGCAAACGCTCCGGGCCTCGCCGGCGCCGGCAGGCCAAGAACACGTCAGCGAGGGGCCAAGAGACGGCGCGGCCGAAAAGTATACCGTGCCAGCCGCGACATCGGCAGCCGAGAAGGCCTTTTCTTCGACTTACAAAGCGCGCATAGGCTTTCGCAACGCATGGATCTTTCTCGGGTTGCTGACGGTCACCCCAGCGCTGATAGCCCTCGCCTCGCGATACGCGTACCCGCAAGGGTGGTGGATTGGCGGCGTTTACGCTGCCGGATGGTTGGCCACTCTAGCTGTGACACTGGCGTGGGCGAACTCTTCCAGATCCTGGGAAGCGAAATCCTTGCGCGCACGCCTGCTGGAAAAGGTGAGCAAGGAGGGTGTCGATCCGAACGGCTGGGGAGGAAGGTTCGTGGGCATTGGGCCCCACGCCGAACCGCGCACCTACGAACACCAGACGGTTTGGGACATCGGATATTTCTTCATCTATCCGGACCGCCTGTGCTTTTGGGGAGAGGAGGCGCACTTCGCTCTGTATCGCCAACAAATCACGGACGTCCGCGTCGCCGCCGGACCGCCGGGGTGGATCCGGACTGCCAGTGTGTATATTTCATGGCGGGATGGCGAACTGATGCAGACGTTGAACCTGCGTCCCGGCGACGTTGCTACGGTGCGGGAAATGGCCCGCGAGACCAGATTTTTTGGCGCGAAGCTGACATCCTGGATGCAACAGAAGCTGGCGTATCGTGAACTCCCACCAATTCTGGCATCTCTCGGGCCTCCGCGCTTTGGCGCAGTTACGGGAGCCATGCCGGGGTCGGGCGCGCGCGGCCAGGGTTTGCGACGCTCGCTGACGCTTATGGCTGCTCTGGGCTGGGCTATCGGCGTGATCTGTGGAATGCCGTTTATTTCACTGCAGCCCCCGGGCGGGTGGTACGTAGTCGTAACGGCGTGGAGCGTGTTTCTGCTGCACTTGATCCCGCTATGGCGGCGCCGCGATCCGGAATTGACCGATCGCAGAACTTAGGTTTTCGAGCCGAGTTTGGTTTTTGAGGCGCCTTTTTCGCGGTACAGAGCGTGGTCGGCGGCGCTCAAGAGTTCGTCGAGGGATTCGCCATCGTCGGGGTAGATGGCCGCACCCACGCTGGCGGACAGGTTGGGAAGATCGCCATCGTTTTTCAAGCGTTCCGAGATGCGCTGGGCCACCTGCTGGGCGGACTCCATGTCCGTCTCCGGGAGCACAAGGACAAACTCATCGCCGCCATAGCGCGCCGCAGTGTCGATTTCGCGGCAATAAATGAGCAGGGTGTTGGCCAGGCGGCAGATGGCCCGACTGCCGACGAGATGGCCGAAGGCGTCGTTGATAATTTTCAGGCCGTCGAGGTCGAGCAGCAGGATCGCGAAAGGCCGGCCGCTGCGTTCCGAACGCTTGATCTCGAGGTCCAGCGCATCGAGCAGGCGGCGGTAGTTCGCCAGCCCGGTCAGCGGATCGGTCACCGCCAATTGACGGACGCGTTCGTCGGCGCGTTTGTGTTCGGTGACCTCCGCGGCCAGCGAGAGCGTGGTAGTCGCCATGATGGCGATGAAGGCTTGCAACAGGAGCAGCGATGGGTTCTGGGCTTCGCGCGCGAATGGTCCGAAGCCGTGCGCGGTCCCCCACGTGGCCATGATTGCGAGCACACAATTGGCACCCACGGCGTGGCGGCGGCCGAAACGGAAAGCGGCCCAGACCAGAAACGGGGTGTAGAGGTATTCCAGAGGATAGTGTTTGAGGAGTGCGTGAAAACCGCCGGCAAAGACGATCCAGCCGGTGAATACGAGCCCGCCGAAGAGGGAACCGAGCTCTAGCAAATGTTTGCGACTGCGATTGATCGTAGGATTTTCCGCCCACAGAACAATCAGGGGTGTAAGGACAATCGCGCCTGCGGCGTCGCCCAGCAGCCAAGTGGACCAAACCGAGGCGTATGAAGTGCGGTCGATCATCCCGCCGACGAGCGTTGCGGTGACGCCGATGGATGCGCTGATCGCGGGGCCGACCACGCCCCCGAAAAGCGCGAACTTGAAGATATCCTGAGCGCGCTCGAAAACCTGCTTGCCGTTGGCGAAGCGGGTGACCAGGTAACAGCCGGCCAGAGCCTCTACGGTAGCCCCGGAAGCCACGCAAACCGCAGTGGTGGCACTATCGGGGGTGGTGAGCGCTGCGAGCAAAGCGCCGAGGAAGACACCGGGCCAGGCGCGATAGCCAAAGAGCAGCAAGGCGGCCAGGCCGATTCCCGCGCAGGGCCAGACGGCCGTCGCGGTGCCGTTGGCCATGGCAAATCGCAAGCCAATGATCCCGAACGCAAAATAGGCAGCGGCTAGCCCCAGGATAACCAAGGCGTCTCTGATGTAGCGCGAACGCAGCATGCTCTGCCTTCAGACTCTCCTTTCCGGCTTTTCGTTCCGGTTTACAAGCACGGTACTGACAAAGGCGCGGACCGCTAAGTTTGGCCAGCCGGGACTGCGAACGCGACACGCTCCGGGGAAGCTCCAATATTACCGAATTGCGAGGGTAAGAGACTGGTTGAAAAGAGCAAAGGTTGCCACGCCAGCAATCCCCGGGCAAACCACCGCCGGTATCCCGCGAAGCCCGGTCGGGGGCTGCCTCCCGCGGCGTGGTTGTGTTCTAAAGTGGCAAAGGTATATGTTGAGGGCCGCAGCGCGGTGCGCACGGAATCGTCGAGAAATGAGGCCTGACGGGTGGCAGAACTCGCGGAAAGTCTAGAAGCGAAAACCTATCGAAAAGTGGACATGCGTCTGCTGCCGTTTCTGTTTCTTTGCTACATCCTGGCGTACCTGGATCGCGTCAACGTGGGATTCGCAAAGCTGCAGATGCTCAAAGATCTGTCCTTGAGCGATGCGGCGTTTGCCACGGGTGCGGGCATTTTTTTTATTGGTTACTTCTTTTTTGAGGTACCGAGCAACGTGCTGCTCAAACGATTCGGGGCACGCCTGTGGATCGCCAGAATTATGGTCACGTGGGGCTTAGTTTCCGCGGGTCTGATGTTTGTGCGCGGAGAATGGTCCTTCTATGCCATGCGCTTCATTCTCGGGCTGGCGGAAGCTGGTTTCTTCCCGGGGGTGATTTTTTATTTAACCTTGTGGTATCCCTCCAGGCTGCGGTCCACGCGAACGGCGTGGTTTGTTGCGGCCATCGCAGCGTCCGGGGTAATTGGAAATCCGATATCGGGATGGGTCATGGATTCCTTGGCTGGAGCGATGGGGCTGGCAGGGTGGCAGTGGCTTTTCATCGTGCAGGGTATCCCGTCCGTCATCGTCGGCATTTGGGTGATTTTTTATTTGCACAGTAGCATTGACGAAGCGCCGTGGCTCAGCGCGGAAGAGAAAGCACTGCTGGCAAAGAACCTCGTGGCGGAAGATCGGCACAAAACAGAAAGCCGACTGCTCGATGCCTTCAAGAGCAGAACAGTGTGGCTACTCTGCGGGATTTATTTCACGTTGATGACCGGCTTGTACGGCATTACCTTCTGGCTGCCCACGATTGTGAAGGCTTTCGGGATCAAGGGATATCTCAACGTGGGTCTCATCACCGCAATACCTTACGGTGTGGCAGTGGTCGGGATGATTCTGCTCAGCCGACATTCCGACAAGACGGGGGAGCGGCGGCTGCATTATGTCCTGAATGTTAGCCTTGGGGCCGCGGGTCTGGTGTTGAGTGGCTTGTTCGCGTCTAGTTCCGGGCTGGCGATTGTTTTTCTGTCATTCGGCACGCTGGGGGTGATTGGGTCCATGCCCTTGTTTTGGCCGCTGCCTTCCGCATTTCTTGCCGGCAGCGCAGCCGCCGCTGGAATCGGTATCGTGAATTCCGTGGGAAATCTCGGCGGTTATTTCGGACCGAATATTCCGGTGTGGGCCAAGCGTGTTTCTCCCAATCCATCCGCAGCGCTGTATATCATTGCCGGCATTCTGATGCTCGGGGCTCTTTTGGCGTTTTTCTTTGTGCCCAAGGATCTTCGTGTGCGGGTAGGCCCTTAGCGAACTTGCGGGCTCTCGCGGACAGAGCGCGCATCGGAGGGACGCAGCATGCGTGCGCCGCTAAAAATTATGGATAAGCAACTAGCGGCCGGCGGCGACCGGGGCGTTCACCGGCGTTAGCCAGTTATGGCGGTCGGGCTTGGCGCCGCTGGTTAAGGCGAAAAATTCTTCCTGGAGTTTTTTGGTGACCGGACCGGCCACACCCTGGCCCACCACAATGTGGTCGACGGAGCGGATGGGCGTGATTTCGACCGCGGTGCCAACGAAGAAGACTTCGTCAACCACGTAGAGCATTTCACGGGGGATGGTGGCTTCTTTGACGGGAATACCCAAGTCTTCGGCGAGGGTGACGACGGCGTTGCGCGTGATACCGGGAAGAATGCTGGCGCCGAGCGGCGGAGTATAGAGTGTGCCTTCGTGCACGAGGAAGACGTTCATGCCTGAGCCTTCGCTCACGTAGCCCGAGGAATCGAGCGCAACGCCCTCGGCAAAGCCGTTGAAGGTGGCTTCCATGCGGATGAGCTGGGAATTCATGTAGTTCGCGGCGGCTTTGGACATGGCCGGCAGAGTATTTGGCGCGATGCGCGTCCACGAGCTGATGCCGACATCCACGCCTTTGCTCAGAGCCTCCGGGCCGAGGTACGCGCCCCAGGACCAGCAGGCCATGTAGATCTCGATGGGATTATTGAGTGGATTCACGCCGGCATCGCCGTAGCCGCGCAGCACGATAGGCTTGATATAACAGGATTTCAGTTTGTTGAGGGCCACAAGCTCGGTAGCGACGTTGCTGAAATCGTCCAGCGTGAAGGGCAGCTCCATGCGATAGATTTTGGCGGAGTTGATCAGGCGCTGCATGTGCTCGCGGAGGCGGAAAATTGCGGGGCCCTGTTTGGTCTCGTAGCAACGGATGCCTTCAAAGACCGCGGACCCGTAGCCGACAACGTGGGAAAGGACGTGCAGGGTGGCGTCGTCCCAATTGATGAATTTGCCGTTGTGCCAGATTTTTTCGGTCTTCGGAATGGCCATGATTGCTCCTGGGCGTATCACCAAGTCATTTGACTGCCAAGCTGCGCCGCCTAGCAGCTACAACTAAATTTCAGAATACGGCAGGGGCGCGCGGAGCGTCAATATTCTGGACGCGAACAAGTGCGTAGACCACGAACCAAATTGGCGCTGCTTCTCCCCGCGGGCGCGCGGGGCGCGGCCCGATCGCAGCGCTGTGGGCGTTATTTCGCGCGCTCATCCGGCCGGGACGGCGCGTTCAGCGATTCCGACATGGCTTTCGCTTTAAGGATGGTACGGCTCGAGTGATTCTCCCAGATCCCCAGCAGGACAAAGGGGATCGCCGTGGCCGCGACCAGAAGCTTGGCGCGGCGCGGAATTTTCGATTCCGGCTCCCAGCGAAAGAGTTGCGCGGACAAAAAAAACGTCAAGCAGGCCCACAATACCATCGAACCCAAGGCAATCAGAACGTCGCGATTCCAGGGCTTGGCCGACCAGTAGATGGCATCCTGCAGTTCCGTGACGAGGTAGGTCGCAGGAAGAAAGAGGCCTACCCGCTGGACCATGTGCGGAAGATCGACAAGAGGGACGGTCGCGCCGGAAAGAAAAATCAGCGGCAGCCAGATCAACTGGTTGATGACCTGGGTCTCCTGCATGGTATTGGTCACGCTGGCGACCACGAGCCCGAGCGAGGCGAAAGACATGGTGCCCAAGGCAACCAGGATGAAGGCGGTTCCGAGATTGCCAAAGTGCGTTACTTGGAAGATGAAACGGGCGAAGCAAACCTCGATGAGAATGGTGGGCAGGGTGAGCACGAAATTGGCGACGATGCTGGATGCCAGCATGTCGCTGGCGGTAACCGGCGTGACATGAAAACGGCGCAGGATACCCTGCTCGCGAAACATCACCAAGGCGGCGCTGAGCCCCCAGAAGCTGCCCATCACTGTGAGGGCCATGACTGGCCCCAGCAGGTAACGCACCACGACAGGAATGCCTTTAGCGAAAACTCCGGCATACAGGAAGAAAAAACCGAAGGGCATGATGACGCTGAAAAACAAAAACATTTTATTGCGCAGCGTCAGCTGGATGCGCATGCGGGTGAGGGTGAGAAAATTTGTCAATCGCGCAGCCTCCTTCCGGTGAGTTCGATGAACACGTCTTCAAGCGAAGGCGTCAGGATTTCCAGTCCGAGAAGCTCGTTGCCCCGGGCTTCCAGATGCTTTACCAGGGAGACGATGGCTTGCGGCGGGCGCTGCGCTTGCAGAATGTAGGTGCCGTTCAGTTCCCGGCACTCGGTTACGCCCTCGAGATTTTTCAGCACATCCGGTGAGTCAGGCTGGTGCAGGCGGACTTCCACGCGCGTTTTATTGCCGCTGCGCTCCTTCAGTTCGCGCGGAGAGCCCAGCGCGATGACCTGGCCGTGGTCGATGATGGCCACGCGGTCGCAGAGGCGCTCGGCCTCCTCGATGTAGTGCGTGGTCATCACGATGGTTTTCTTTTCGCGCTTGAGTTCTTCGACGATGTCGTAAATCTCGCGGCGCACCTGGGGATCCAGACCGGAGGTAGGCTCATCGAAGAACAAAACCTTGGGATTATTTACCAGGGCCATGGCCAGAGCCAGGCGCTGTTTCTGTCCGCCGGAGAGCTGCCCGTAAAAGGTATTGCGCTTTTCTTCGAGGCCGAAGCGCTTCAGCAATTCTTCGGGATCGCGATGACGCTTGTAAAAACTGGAAAAAAGCTTCAGCGCTTCCATGACGCGCAGCTTTTCCGGCAGGGAAGTGGACTGCAGCGCCGCGCCGATTTCGTGTTTGAGCTTGCCGGGCTCTTTCTGCGGGTCCAGGCCGCACACGGAGACGCGACCACTATCTGGTGCGCGCAAGCCCTCGAGAATCTCCACGGTGCTGGTCTTGCCGGCACCATTGGGCCCCAGCAAGCCAAAAACTTCGCCCTCTTTCACATCGAAGCTGACGCCGCGCACGGCTTGCACGTTGCCGTAGTGCTTGACGAGATTCTCTACCTGCAGGATGGAGTTGGTCATTTTTAGAGAACGTATAGCATACCGCAGGTTGCGTTCCGATGACCGCGGGGCGGTGCACGGCGCTGAGAGACGCGGAGATTCCCGCGCCACAAGCGGAACCCATCAGGTCTTACGCGGGGAGCGGCGCTTTTGTTTCGCCGGGCGCAGGAGGCGCCCCGGCGGGGTCCAGGCGCAGGCTTTCATATCGACGCGCGACTCGATGACCTTGGCGCCTTCGCTGGTCAGGAGCTTTTTTTGCAGTGAGGCGTAAGGCTCGCGAATAAGGAGCTTGCCACCCGCGCCGACGACACGGTGCCAGGGAATCGCCTGGCCCTTGGGCGTGGCGGCCAGGGCATGGCCGGCAGCGCGCGCGCCGCCGGGCAGTCGTGTGGCTTTAGCGAGCGCGCCATAAGTGAGCACCTTGCCGCGAGGAATCTTTTTCACCAGCGCGTAAACCGCATCCCAGGACATAACCGCCGCTCCTCAGTGTTTTGCTCCCTGAGGATGGTAGTGGTCTGGAAATTTCATAGCAAGTCGTGCGGATTGCGGCTTGGAAGGCTCGACACTCACGGGTACACTGGCGTCGCATGCCCGAGTTACATCTCACGCTGGAACTCGCCCGGCGCATAGAAATTGCCGAAGCCCGTGCCGCCGTGGAAACCGCGGAGCTGCTCGACCGCGAACGCCCCGGCAGCGCCGCGGCCGTGGAGCATATCGCCGGTGGTATGGCTATTTATTGCGGACCGAACTCCCCGGTCACGCAAGCCGTAGCCCTCGGTCTTGATGGCGCGGTCACCGACGCGGACATGGATCAGCTGGAGAGTTTCTACCACACGCGTTCTGAAGCCGTGCGCGTTGAAACTTGCCCGCTTGCTGACAGGTCGCTCATCGAACAGTTCCACAAGCGCGGGTACTTCGTCACGGAATTTTCCAACGTTTTTGCCGCATCGCTGCAAGATCCCTCGCAATTGATTTTCCGGCAGGAACTTCCGCCCGGCGCGACGATTGAAAAGGTCTCCGCCGAGCAGCTGGACCTGTGGACGCTGACGGTGGCGGAAGGCTTTGCCGAACATTTCCCGGTGACCAAGGAGATGCTCAACGTGATGAAATTGTTCGGGCAGGGCCCGCACACGGAATGCTACCTGGCGTTAGTTGAAGGAAAACCCGTGGGCGGTGCGACGCTGGCCATGCGCGACGGCGTGGCCGGGCTTTTCGGCGCCAGCACCCTGCCGGGGTATCGCAATCGGGGGTTGCAGACGGCCTTGTTGCACTATCGGTTGGAGCGCGCTCGCGCCGCGGGTTGCGATCTGGCGGTGAGCCTGGCGATGCCGGGCAGCGCTTCGGAGCGCAACATTGCGCGGCACGGTTTGCAGACGCTGTACACGCGCGTGAAATTTGAGAGGGATTGGGAGTAGCCGTCGCTTCTGCTTTGCGCCCGCATAGTGAACCGCAGGCAGGCGCGACAACTGCTGCGCGTGCCTTGCTAAACCTCGGCCTTGTGTTTCTCGGCGTGACGCTCGTTGATGAAGTTGATGATGTCTTGCGTGGAGGCCCCGGGCAGGAAAATCTCCGCGATGCCGGACCTTTTTAGGGCCGGGATATCCGCGCCGGGAATGATGCCGCCTAGCAAAACCATCACGTCGTCCATGCCCTTGGCACGAAGTAAATCCATCAGCTGTGGACAGATGGTATTGTGCGCGCCGGAAAGAATGGATAGTCCGATGACGTCCACATCTTCCTGTACCGCGGCGGACGCGATCATCTCCGGGGTTTGCCGCAAGCCGGTGTAAATCACCTCCATGCCGGCATCCCGCAGCGCGCGCGCGATAATCTTGGCTCCGCGGTCATGTCCATCGAGTCCAGGCTTGGCCACTAAAACTCGGATTTTCTTTCCGGGCATTTTTTCTCGGCGTCCTCTGTGTCTCTCTGCTTTAGCTTCCGCCACAAGCTAGGTGATGGCCACTTCCTCGTAGGTGCCGAAGACGTCGCGGAGGGCTTCGCAGATTTCGCCCAGCGTGGCATACGATTTCACGGACGCGTAGATAAAGGGCATCAGATTGGCCGTGCCTTCGGCGGCGTGGCGAAGGTCGTCGAGACTGCGCGTTACCGCGTCTTGCGAGCGTTCGACGCGAAGTTTGCTAAGGCGTGCGGCTTGGCGTTTGGCCACGGTTTCGTCGATTTGCAGAATGTCCAGTGGGCGCTCCTCGGAGAGGTAATCGTTCACGCCCACGATGATTTTTTCGCGGCGGTCGACTTCCATTTGGTAGTGGTAACTGGCTTCGGCGATCTCGCGCTGCGGATAGCTACGTTCGATGGCGGCTACCATGCCGCCCATGGCGTCGATTTTCGCGATGTAATCCGAGGCGCCGCGTTCGACTTCGTTGGTCAAGCTTTCCACAAAATAAGAGCCGCCCAAGGGGTCGACGGTGTTGGTCACGCCCGTTTCGTGGGCGATGATTTGTTGCGTGCGAAGGGCAAGTGTGGCCGCGAACTCCGTTGGCAGCGCCCAGGCCTCATCGAGCGAATTGGTGTGCAGCGATTGCGTGCCCCCGAGAACGGCAGCCAACGCTTGAATTGCGGTGCGCACCACATTGTTGTACGGCTGCTGCGCGGTCAGGGAACATCCGGCGGTTTGTGTGTGAAAACGCAGCGCCCAGGTACGCGGACTTTTCGCCTTGTAGCGCTCCACCATGGCCTTATGCCAGATGCGGCGCGCCGCGCGATACTTGGCGATCTCTTCAAAGAAATCGCTGTGCGCGTTAAAAAAGAAAGAAAGCTGGGGCACAAACTCATCCACATCCATGCCGCGGCGCAGGCCCCATTCAACGTACTCGAGGCCATCGCGCAGGGTGAAGGCCAGTTCCTGGATGGCTGTCGAGCCCGCTTCGCGAATGTGATACCCGCTGATGGAAATGGGATTGAATTTCGGGGTGTGCTTGACGCCGAACTCAAAGGTGTCGATCACCAGGCGCATCGAAGGTTCCGGCGGATAGATGTATTCCTTCTGCGCGATGTATTCCTTGAGGATGTCGTTTTGCAGCGTGCCGGATAATTTCTTCCAGTCCGCGCCCTGCTTTTCCGCTACCGCCAGATACATCGCCCAGATTACCGCCGCCGGCGAATTGATGGTCATGGACGTGGTGACACGGGCCAGGGGAATCTGATCGAAGAGCACTTCCATGTCCGCCAGCGAACTAACGGCCACGCCGCACTTTCCGACTTCGCCTTCGCTCAAAGCGTGATCGGAGTCGTAACCCATCAACGTCGGCAAATCGAAGGCCGTCGAAAGTCCCGTCTGTCCCTGCGCCAGCAGATAGCGGAAGCGCTGGTTGGTGTCCTCCGCGGTGCCAAACCCCGCGAATT